>JBKDSL010000134.1:0-8695 GCA_046340555.1 Bacteroidota bacterium | reverse complement strand
CAGCGTATCTGTTGGAATCAAGTGGGAAGACTGAGGATTGCTGAAAAATAAAATCGCCCGAAGAGAAATCCTCGGGCGATTTTATTTGAATCAGAAACCAATTCTTAAGAAAAGAGCTTAGCCTTGATGTATTCGCGGTTCATTCGTGCGATGTTGGAAACACTGATCTGCTTCGGACATTCAGCTTCACATGCTTCGGTATTCGTACAGTTGCCGAAACCTTCCTGGTCCATTTGCTCCACCATGTTCACCACACGCTTGGCACGCTCAACTTGTCCTTGTGGAAGCAAGGCATACTGCGACACCTTTGCCGATACGAACAACATGGCAGAAGAGTTCTTACATGCGGCAACACATGCACCACAACCGATGCAGGCTGCCGACAAGAACGCTTCATCCGCATTTTCCTTGGGAACAGGAATGCTATTGGCATCCTGAACGCTACCGGTGTTTACGGAAACGAAACCACCCGCTTGTTGAATGCGGTCGAAAGCGGATCGATTTACCACCAGGTCCTTCAATACCGGAAAAGCAGTTGACCTCCAAGGCTCGATGGTAATGGTATCACCGTCTTTAAAAGTACGCATGTGCAATTGGCAGGTGGTAACACCTTTGAGAGGGCCGTGCGCCCTTCCATTGATGTACATGCTGCACATGCCACAAATACCTTCGCGGCAATCATGGTCGAATGCAATCGGGTCTTTGCCCTGCTTGATCAAATCCTCGTTCACTACGTCCATCATCTCCAAGAACGACATATCAGGAGAAATGCCACTGGCTTGATAGGTTTCGAACGTGCCTGATGATGAGGTGTTTTTTTGCCTCCAAACCTTCAGCGTGAGGTTCATATTTCCACTCATGTTGGTAGTTGTTTCTAAATGTTATTTGTAAGAGCGCTGTGAACGCTTAACGGTTTCGTAGTTCAATTCCTCTTTGTGCAATTTGGCGGGCGAATCCACTCCGGTAAACTCCCATGCCGCCACATAAGCGAAGTTATCATCATCGCGCAACGCCTCGCCTTCGGGGGTTTGATACTCCTCACGGAAGTGACCACCGCAAGACTCTTTGCGTTGCAAGGCATCGTTCATCATCAATTCACCCAACTCAATCAGATCCGCCACACGACAAGCCTTCTCCAAGTTCTGGTTTAACTCCTCGCCGCTACCGGGCACCATGATGTTCTTCCAGAAGTCCTGACGAAGCGCCTTGATCTTCTCTATTCCTTCCAACAAACCTTTTTCGTTACGCGCCATACCACAATGGTTCCACATAATGAGACCGAGTTCGCGTTGGAAATCATGCGAAGTCTTGGATCCTTTAATGGAAAGCAGCTTTTCAATCATGCCTTTCACATTCTTCTCAGCAGCTTCGAATTCGGGGTGATCGGTGGTGATGGGTTTCCGTTCTTCGCCAGCCAAGTAATCACCGATAGTATAAGGAAGTACGAAATATCCATCGGCCAGGCCTTGCATCAGCGCACTTGCTCCTAGGCGGTTCGCACCGTGGTCGGAGAAGTTGGCCTCGCCACACGCATACAAACCAGGAACGGTAGTCATCAAATTATAATCAACCCATAAGCCACCCATGGTGTAGTGCACCGCAGGATAAATACGCATCGGGGTTTTGTAAGGGTCTTCACCTGTGATTTGCTTGTACATATCGAACAGGTTTCCATAACGGGACTCAACGGCTTTTTGTCCCAAACGGTTGATGGCTTCGGAGAAGTCCAGATATACAGCCAATCCGCTTGCTCCAACACCTCTTCCTTCATCGCACATTTCTTTCGCTTTGCGCGATGCGATGTCGCGGGGAACGAGGTTTCCGAAGGAAGGATAAATACGCTCCAAGTAATAGTCGCGCTCGTTCTCAGGGATATCTTCTGGCCGACGATTGTCGCCCTTTTTCAAAGGAACCCAAATGCGACCGTCGTTGCGCAAACTCTCGCTCATCAGCGTAAGCTTGCTCTGATGATCGCCTGATACGGGAATACAAGTAGGGTGAATCTGCGTAAAGCAGGGGTTCCCGAAATAAGCACCTTTCTTGTGAGCCCTCCAAATGGCAGTTGCATTAGAACCACGGGCATAGGTAGTCAGGTAAAACACGTTACCATATCCACCGGTGCACAACACTACGGCATGGGCCGCATGGCGTTCAATTTTTCCGGTTACCATATCGCGGGCGATGATGCCTCGGGCTTTGCCATCCACTACAACCAGATCCAACATTTCGTGTCGCGTGTAGCTCTGGATTTTTCCTGCGCCTATCTGGCGGTTCATGGCACTGTAGGCGCCGAGCAACAGCTGCTGTCCGGTTTGTCCTTTAGCATAGAATGTCCGCGATACCTGCGCGCCGCCAAAAGAACGGTTATCGAGCAGTCCGCCATATTCACGCGCAAAAGGAACACCCTGCGCCACGCATTGGTCGATGATGTTTACACTCACCTGAGCCAAGCGATATACGTTTGCCTCGCGGGCACGGTAGTCGCCACCTTTGATGGTATCATAAAATAGACGGTGAACACTATCACCATCGTTGCGGTAGTTCTTGGCCGCATTCACACCGCCTTGTGCGGCGATACTGTGTGCACGGCGCGGACTATCCTGAAAACAGAAAGTCTTTACGTTGTAGCCCAGCTCAGCCAAAGAGGCGGCAGCAGATGCGCCTGCCAAACCGGTTCCTACGATGATCACATCGTACTTCCGCTTGTTAGCGGGATTCACCAGCTTGAGGTTAAACTTATGGTTATCCCATTTTTCCGATAAAGGTCCTGAAGGGGTATTGGAATTAAGTGCCATGGGGAGATGTTATGATTTGGTAATGATCAGGCGAAGAAGAAGAAATACACAGGCATCGAGGCAAATGCGATGGGAATGATGATGCCAAACACCCATACACCAACGTTGCGGATGATACCCGCTACGGCGGGATGGCGCAAACCCAGGGTTTGGAACGAGCTCTGGAAACCATGCACCAGGTGGTAGGCGATGGCCAACATACCTAGCAAGTAAAGTGCAACGATCCATACTTCTTGGAAAGCCAACTGCACTACGGAGTAGAGGTCTTTTACAATCACGAATTTGGTGGGGGCTGTTACACCATCATTAACCACATATTCATGTGGCTGCATGTTGGGTGCGGATGGCAAGGTCGACTTACCCATTACGATGCCATCCATGACACTCACCTCGTACCTCACCCACTCCACATCACCGAACTTGTATTTATACCAGAAGTTGGACATGTGTGTAACCAAGAATATGAGGATGATGAAACCTAACACCATCATGTTAGATGAAGCCCAAGACGATGAGCCCGGCGCCTTGGAGGATCCATAACCCACCGGCCTTGCTGCTTTGTTTGCCAATGCCAAACGAATACCGCTGATGGCATGCAATAAAATGGTGGCATACAACAGGTACGACACGATCTTGATCGGCGTGAAAGTGGTCATGAAAACCGAATATTGGTTGAAGGCCAATCCCATGTCGTTTTTAAAAAGCTGCAGGTTTCCTGTGGCATGAACAATCAGGAACGTGCACAGGAACAGTCCTGTCAATGACATTAAGACCTTGCGGCCGATGGAGGAATCTAAGAATCGAGTTACAGAACCCATGGTTTGTTGGTGCTTTTGAAGGTCGCAAATTTAAACGGGACAACCTTCCCTTTCAAGATGTTGTGACAATTTTGTTAACCGCCTGTGAATTGATTGGAGCGAGTGCCCTATTTTTACAACTATTCAGAACAACCAATTGTTTTAACCGACCAAAAAGTGTCCTTATGAAATACCATCCTATTGCTAAAGAGCTATTTATAGAAAACCGCAGAAGATTCAAGTCCCGTTTAGACCAGGGCGCTTCGGCCATCTTCAACTCCAATGACGAGATGCCCAGGTGTGGAGATGCCAACTTTCCGTTTCGTCAGCAGTCTGATATCTTCTACCTATCCGGCATCGACCAAGAACAAACCATTCTGGTTATCAGCCCCGATTGCCCCTTGCCCCAATACCGTGAGGTACTTTTTCTGCGCAAGACCAACGAGCACATAGCTGTTTGGGAAGGCCATAAATACACCAAAGAGGAAGCCCGGCAGGCTTCTGGTATCAGTTCCATTTTTTGGCTGGAAGAGATGGATGCCATCATGACCGTTATATTGAACCACAGCACCTCCATATTCCTGAACCTAAACGAAAACGACCGTTTTTCATCGCCAGTGCCTTACCGCGACCTTCGTTTCGCCCACGACATCCAAAACAAATATGCCTCGCATCGCATAGGACGCAGTGCTCCTATCATGGCTGAATTGCGCAGCATTAAGTCGGAAACTGAAATAGCCGTTATGAAGGAAGCCATGCATATCACCGAACTGGCTTTCCGAAGGGTATTGGCTTTTACCAAGCCCGGGGTAACGGAGTACGAGATTGAGGCTGAAATCACACACGAATTCTTACGAAACCGTGCAACTGGCCATGCCTATACTCCGATTATAGCTTCGGGACCTTCTGCCTGTGTATTGCATTACAATGAGAACAACAGGGTATGTAATGATGGCGATGTGATTCTGATGGATTTCGGTGCTGAGTACGCCAACTATGCGGCAGACCTCACCCGCTGCATCCCGGTAAACGGCAAATTCACACAGCGCCAAAAGGATGTGTACAATGCCGTACTTCGCGTGATGCGTGCCGCCACGGCCATGCTGGTGCCCGGCAACACCATTGAGCAATACCATAAGGAAGTTGGCTATGTGATGGAACGCGAATTGGTATCGTTGGGCTTACTGACCGAAACGGAAGTGAAAAACCAGAACCCATCAGCTCCTGCTTACAAGAAATACTTCATGCATGGCACTTCGCACTTCTTAGGACTGGATGTACACGACATCGGCGACCGTTACGCGCCCATGCAGGCCGGTATGGTTTTCACTTGTGAACCCGGCATCTATATCCCTCAAGAGGGATTGGGTATCCGCATAGAAAACGACATCTTGTTAACGGAAAAAGGGCCTATCGATTTGATGGCCACCATACCGATTGAAGCGGATGAAATCGAAGCGCTGATGGCAAAATAAGCGGTTGACTCAATGGCGATCGCCCCACCAGCCGCCTTTGGCGTTTTTGATTCTCCGCAAGACACCTGGTTTTGAACCAGAGTGGTAAGGCTCTCCAAAGTAATAGCGTAGGGATATTCCTCCCACCACGTACACATCATTATTATCGGGGCTTCCCCTTTGGCGCCCCTTACCGGGGAATGAGCTGTTCAGTCCTTGATAGGAAGCTTGTACTGCCAAAGATCCTCCTGGCGATGTGGCCAATGCAGCCGAATCAGGATAAGCTCCGCTCACATCATCGATGTAATCCGTGAATGTGATTCGAGGCGTGAGATCCAGCAACAGCGCCCAGCGCGAGTTCAAGGTGATTCGAGTTCCGATGCCAGCCATAAATACCATACTGGTGTGCTTGTATGGAACCGGATAATCCGAATTGTTGATGAATTGCCCTTCGGTGCCGAGCGGATGCAAATCCACTTCGTTGCCATTGATTTCAGCAGTTGGGTTGAAACGAATCAATCCAAATCCGACAATCAAAGCAGTGTTTACAGGCCTAAAATCGACTGTCTTGAAAACCTCCAATCGCATCTTGAGCGAGAACTCCGACAGACTAGTAGAAAATGAAAGGTTCCTGATCCGTTTGTATTTGTCGTTACTCAAGGCATCGTCTCCCTTCAAGGTCCCTCTGGTATAACCCAGCCCCATCTCAACCCGGTCGGTAATCATAGCCGTACCTTCCAATCCATATTGTATGCTCATCAGCTTTGTTGGAGGAATCAAACGGCTGTCGCTAAGATCTCCATTGTAAAAAATGGGGCCGCCACCAATGGTCATAGAAAAATCGGATTGCGCCTGGACTTGGCCAATAGCGGAAAGCGATAGTAACAAAACGGTTATCGGAAATCTCAAAAGTCTCATGTCGCGAATGGGATGCGCTATTATCAATATTCGCAAAATTACTTTGTAAGCAAAATGGTCAAGCTTGCAAACAGCTTAAATCATCAACAACCTCATGTCAACAAGACCTTGCCTGTCATGGCTACAGGCTGTTCAATCCCCATCAGTCGCAACACGGTTGGAGCCAGATCGGCCAAACGGCCATCCGAGATTTTTAAATCAGTGTTGCGCGCTGAAATGTAGAAACAGGGAACTGGATTGGTCGTGTGCGCCGTGTTGGGACTGCCATCCGGATTGATCATCATATCGGCATTTCCGTGATCGGCTGTAATCAAAAAATCATAGCCTTGCTTCAGCCCTTCGCGAACAATTTCGCCTACACATTGATCCACGGTTTCTACAGCCTCAACCGCTGCCTTGAATACTCCGGTGTGGCCAACCATGTCGGCATTGGCGAAGTTCACACAAATGAAATCATACTTATCGGCACGGATAGCGGGCAACAATGCGTCCGTTAGTTCGCGGGCACTCATAGAAGGCTTGAGGTCGTAGGTAGGAACCTTGGGGGAAGGAATCACAATACGTTCCTCTCCTGGAAAAACCTCTTCCCGGCCTCCGGAAAAGAAAAACGTAACGTGAGGATACTTCTCTGTTTCGGCCATACGCAGCTGCGACTTGTCCGCAAGGGAAACAACTTAGCCGAGTGTGGAAGCCAAGTTATCTTTTTCGAACACGACACCGATTCGTTGGAAGGTATTGTCATAGCGTGTCATGGTGGTGTAATGCAACGAAAGCGGTTGCATCTTGAACTCCGGCATGGCTTGTTGCGTGAGCACTTGCGTGATTTCGCGACAACGGTCGGTGCGGAAATTGAAACACAAGACCGCATCGCCATCCTGAATGGTGGTAACCTTCCCTTGTGCATCTGAAAGCACAACCGGTTTTATGAATTCATCCGTAACACCATCGGCATAAGATTGGCGCATTGCTTCTCCAACAGAACCGAACGACTTGCCTTCCCCATGCACCAACAGGTCGTAAGCCAATTTCACACGCTCCCATCGCTTGTCGCGGTCCATTGCATAATAACGGCCGATGATGCTTGCAATATGCACGCCATAAGTTGCGACGCGATTTTGCAAGTCGTCTAAGTATGCGGCGCCCGACATAGGGTCAGTGTCTCTGCCATCGGTAAAAGCATGAACAACCACCTTGGGGATGCTGTGTGAATGCGCTAAACAGCATAACGCCACCAAATGATCGATATGGGAGTGAACACCTCCATCGGAAACCAACCCGATGAGGTGCAGTGGTTTATTCTGGGATTTACAATATTCGAATGTGCAAAGCAGTTCGGGGTTGGTATCGATGGTTTTTTCACGGATGGCTTTGTTGATGAGGGCCAACTCCTGATATACCACACGGCCTGCGCCGATGTTCAAATGTCCCACCTCAGAATTACCCATCTGGCCTTCGGGCAAACCCACATCCTCGCCCGAGGTGCGCAACCGAGCATGTGGCCTCGATTCATAAAACCCATTCACATTTGGCGTGTGGGCGGCGCTAATCGCATTGGCGGATGAGGCCGGGGCTTCCCCCCACCCATCCATCACAATCAACATCACCTTGCCTGTTTTCATGGTTGTTTAAACACAAGGCAAAGTTACTTTAAAAACAGCCCCAGAGGGGTGGTTTTCGCCGATAGCGACCTTCCCCTTGTGCAAATTGACCAGGTTTTTAACGATATAAAGTCCCAAACCCGTGCCGGTAGTACGTCGAGTCTCTTCATTACCCAAGCGGTAAAACTTTTGAAAAACCGCCTGCCGCTCAGAAGCAGGCACACCAGGTCCGTTATCGGCAACTGAAAGGATCGCCTCATGATCTTTGGATTTCAATTGAACCTTGATGACACCCTCCTTGGGCGAATATTTGTCAGCATTATCGAGCAGGTTAACCAACACTGAAACCAGCGCCTGTTGGTCGCCTTGCACCCGAACACCATCCTCGATTTCCATGCGCAGCTGACGTTTGCCCTCCCATTCTATGGATTTGCGATGAGCCACAGAAGAACAGCAATCGGACCAATCCACCAGCTCCATGTTGAGCTCGAAATTGCGCGACTCGATACGAGCAGCCGTGAGGGTATCCTCTAGCAACATGTGGATGCGATCTGTTTCATGTATGGCGGATCCCACCAATTTTTGCAATTGGGATGCATCCAAATCTCGCTTTTGAATGGTTTGCAAACCCAATTTGATTGCCGACAAAGGCGACTTGAATTCATGCGTTACTGAGAGCAGGAAATTACGCTGTTGACGAGCTAAGGCAAACTCCTTACGGAAGGCTTCGCGTGTCTTATGGATTCCGAAAACGAGAATAGCCAGGAACACCAAACCTTCGCCAAGCACCATCATCTTTTTCTTGTCGAAACTGGAGAATGCTTCCTGACTTCCAATAGCCATGCCTTGACTGTAGACCTCCCTATTCAAATCAATCAACAGGAAGGCCCACCAAGAAAATTGCAGTAACACATAGATTACCAAGATGTAGAAAAACAAGAGTGGTCGACTGAGTGAGGCGGGTTTCATGGGTACGGAAAAATGTTTGTTAAGGCGAAAATAACCAAAACAAATATGGCACAAACTACTTGACCATGATACGGGTTCTAACGGGAGGATATCCGTTTGGAGCAAACTCAAGCACATAAAGTCCTGCCGAAAGTAGCCGTGCGTCCAATTCTATGCTGTTTGAA
>JBKDSL010000133.1:0-5411 GCA_046340555.1 Bacteroidota bacterium | reverse complement strand
GAGTCGGTTGACTCGATTTGCCTTTTGAAACGAACTTGCTTGAGGTTGAGGATGATTTCGGTGACATCTTCCACAACACCTTTGATGGTGGAAAATTCATGATCAACACCGGAAATCCGAATGGTAGTGATGGCATAGCCTTCAAGCGAGGACAACAAGATCCTGCGAAGGGCATTGCCGATAGTGATTCCATAACCGGGCTCCAAGGGACGGAACTCGAAAGTGCCGAGCTGCTCGGTGGAGTTGAGCATGATTACCTTGTCCGGTTTTTGAAATGCGAGTATGGCCATGTTTGTGATTTTGTTATTGGAGTTTATGAGTGTTAGTTTCCGCCGTTCAACAGCGGCAAGTTTACTTAGAGTACAATTCGACGATCAATTGCTCCTTGATGGTCTCAGGAAGTTCTGTGCGAGCAGGTGCGTTGATGAATTTACCTTCCATCTTAGTTTCGTCCCACTCTAACCAAGGGTAGCGACTAGCACGACCGCGCAATGAATCGTTGATCACTTGTGATGACTTGGAACGCTCACGAACACCAACCATATCACCAGGCTTCAAGGAATAAGATGGGATGTGAACCACCTTGCCGTTACCGGTGATGTGTCTGTGAGAAACCAATTGCCTACCAGCTGAGCGAGTTGGTGCGATGCCCATACGGAAAACCACATTGTCCAAACGAGACTCAATCAATTGAAGAAGATTCTCACCGGTAATACCTTCTTTACGTGATGCACGATCGAAGGTCTTGGAAAACTGACGCTCTAAGATTCCATAAGTGTACTTCACCTTTTGCTTCTCGCGAAGCTGGGTGGCGTATTCCGACATCTTGGAACGCTTCTTGGATTGCCCGTGTTGTCCGGGAGGATAGTTACGCTTTTCAAAGTTCTTATCAGGTCCGAAGATGGGCTCTCTGAACTTTCGAGCGATTTTGGTTTTTGGTCCTATGTACCTAGCCATGAATGGTTGTTGTTTTTCAGTTAAATTGACTTAAGTTTTAGATCCTCCTGCGCTTGGGCGGACGACATCCGTTGTGTGGAATCGGTGTGATATCCATGATTTCGGTAACCTCCAAACCGGAGTTGTGCAATGTGCGGATGGCAGATTCGCGTCCAGATCCTGGACCTCTCACGAACACTTTCACTTTGCGCATTCCAGCATCGAAAGCAACTTTGCAGCAGTCGGCGGCAGCCAACTGAGCGGCGTATGGGGTGTTCTTCTTAGAACCTTTGAAACCCATTTTACCCGCAGAGGCCCATGATACCACCTGGCCGGAAAGGTTAGTGATGCTGATGATGATGTTGTTAAACGTGGCACTGATGTGAGCCTCGCCTACCGATTCAACCTTTACCACCTTTTTCTTGGCGGTGACTTTTGCTGTTTTAGCCATTCTTCTTAAGTCAATATTGCAGCGGAATTGCCGCTATTGGTTATTTAGTTACTTTCTTTTTGTTTGCGACTGTCTTACGCTTACCCTTACGAGTTCTGCAATTGTTTTTGGTTCTTTGTCCACGAACAGGCAGTCCCAAACGGTGACGAACCCCTCGGTAACATCCGATATCCATCAGACGCTTGATATTGAGCTGCACTTCTGAACGAAGAGCACCTTCAACCTTCAGGAAATCGTTGATGTATGTACGGATTTTAGTCAGTTCATCATCGTTCCACTCCTGCACCTTCTTATTGAAGTCGATACCGGAATCGGTGAGAATCTTTTGCGCGGTTGAGGGACCTATTCCATAGATATAGGTTAAGCCAATCTCTCCCCTTTTGTTTTTCGGTAAATCAATACCTGCTATACGAGCCATTATTTTGTTTTGGTTTTATCTGTTAGTCAATCAGCCCTGACGCATTTTAAAGCGAGGGTTTTTCTTGTTGATGACGTAAAGACGTCCCTTACGCCTTACGATCTTACATTCGGCGCTTCTCTTTTTCAAGGAGGGTCTTACTTTCATTTTGTTTGGTTATTTATATCTGTATGTTATTCTTCCTTTGGTCAAATCGTATGGAGACATTTCAACTTTCACCCTGTCGCCAGGCAGGATTTTGATGTAATTCATCCGCATCTTACCGGAGATATGTGCAATTAACTCATGGCCGTTTTCCAACTCCACACGGAACATGGCGTTTGATAACGCCTCTATGATCGTTCCGTCTTGCTCTATGACGCCTTGTTTAGCCATTCACTTCCGTTATCTGGTGCGGTTTCCCGAGGTTTATGTTGTTTGCTTCCGCGATTTCAATCTTTTCAAACGAGGAGAGTACATCTGGCATTCCTACTCCAATCGCAACAGTGTGTTCGAAGTGTGCTGAGGGCAAGCCGTCGGAAGTCACAATCGTCCAACCATCGTTGAGCTGTTTCACCTGCTTCTTACCGGCATTGATCATCGGTTCGATTGCAATCACCAAACCTTTCTTCATCAGCAAGCCCGTACCTTTTTTTCCGAAGTTCGGAACCTCGGGCTTTTCGTGCAGTTTCAAACCCACTCCATGCCCAACTAATTCGCGAACGACTCCGAAACCATGGGTTTCGGCAAGGTCCTGAACCGCTTCGCTAATGTCTCCAATCCGCAATCCTTCTACGGCTTTGGAAACACCTTGCATCAGGCATCTTTTAGTCACCCTTAGCAGCTCGATGGTTTTGGCAGGAACGTCTCCGATTACGAATGAGTAAGCAGAATCACCAAAGAAGCCGCCTTTATTCACTCCACAATCGATAGACACCACATCCCCATCTTTCAGCTCACGGTTTCCTGGTATCCCATGAACCACCTCGGCATTAACCGAGATGCACAATGAGGCAGGAAAGCCATGGTAACCTTTGAAAGCGGGCTCGGCTTGGTGGTCTCGTATGAACGTTTCCGCCACACGGTCCAAGTCGATGGTTCGCATCCCAGGTTTGATACGGGAGGCCACTTCAGCCAATGTATCTCCAACAAGTAAAGAACTTACTCTAATCGCCTCAATCTGCCCGTCACTCTTATATACTACCTGCAAGTTTTACCGATTATCAGGTTAAAACCATCAGGCTATGCCACCTACGGATGAACGTCCTTTGATACGACCCGATTTCATCAGGCCATCATAGTGACGCATCAACAAATGACTTTCTATCTGCTGCAGTGTATCCAACACCACCCCAACTAGAATGAGAAGTGAAGTACCACCGTAGAATTGCGCAAAATTACTGTTCACTCCTGCGGAATTCGCAATCGTAGGCATGATAGCTACGAAGGCCAAGAATATGGAACCGGGAAGAGTGATTTTGGACATTACATTGTCTATAAAATCAGCCGTAGTACGACCTGGTTTAACTCCAGGGATGAAACCACCGTTCTTTTTCATGTCCTCTGCCATCTGGTTCGGGTTCACCGAAATCGCAGTGTAGAAGTATGTGAATAGAATGATAAGGGTTGCAAATGTGATGTTATAGCCTAATGAGAAGAAATCTGTAAATGTACCCGCAAAGCCTTGCATAGCACCCGACTCTGGGAAAAACTGGGCTATTGTAGCAGGAATGAACATAATCGCCTGGGCAAAAATGATAGGCATAACACCTGCCGCATTAACTTTAAGAGGTATGTATTGACGTTGACCTCCGTACTGTTTGTTACCAACTATTTTCTTGGCAAATTGAACGGGAATCCTACGCGTTCCCTGAACCAATAAGATTACCAGGGCGATCACAATATAGAGCAAGATCAACTCAGCTAGGAATACAACCATACCTCCACCCTCGTTCAAACGAGAAAGAAACTCGTCACGGAAAGAAAGTGGTAAACCAGCAATGATACCGATCATGATAATGATTGAAATACCGTTTCCTATGCCATTTTCAGTGATCCGTTCACCGATCCACATCACGAACATGGTTCCGGCTAATAGTATCAGAATGGAGGTAATCCAAAAAGCCGTTCCATCCATAACCACTGCTCCAGGAGCTTGAGCCTTGAGATTAACAATGTATCCAGGAGCTTGGCCAAGTACCACCAATACAGTGAGCCAACGAGTAATCTGATTCATCTTCTTGCGACCGCTCTCCCCTTCTTTCTGCATTTTTTGGAAATAAGGCACTGCGATGGTCAAAAGCTGAACTACGATTGACGCTGAGATGTAAGGCATGATACCCAATGCGAAAATTGAAGCCTGAGAGAAAGCACCACCAGCGAACATATCAATCAAACCTAGGATACCACTCTCAGATTGGGCTTTCAAACCGCCTAATTGATCAGGATCAACCCCTGGAAGCACGATATGTGCACCTAAACGATAAACTAGGATCAACCCCAACGTATAGAGGATCCTGGATCGAAGCTCTTCGATCCTGAATATATTGCGAATGGTGGTTATGAGACCTTTCATTATTTACCTGTTGCTGTTGCGGTTCCTCCAAGTGACTCAATGGCTGATTTAGCGGCCGCTGAGAAAGCATGAACGGTAACGTTGATCTTTGATTTCAGTTCGCCCCTGCCGAGTACCTTCACAAGGTCGCGCTTGGAAGCAAGACCATGCTGTACAATAACCTCATGATTGATTTCCGTCAAACCATGCTTATCAACCAAACCTTGAATCATATCCAAGTTGATACCGTTGTATTCAACGCGGTTCATATTCTTGAAACCGAATTTTGGAAGGCGACGCTGCAATGGCATCTGACCACCTTCAAATCCTATCTTTTGGCTGTAGCCCGAACGTGACTGGGCACCTTTGTGACCACGTGTGGAAGTTCCACCCTTACCAGAACCGGTACCACGACCGATACGTTTGCGGGATTTAAGGGAACCTTTTGCAGGTCTTAGATTGCTGAGATTCATCTCTTGAATTTATATGCTGTTGTAGAATCGTTGAATTAATCAGGCTTTGGCAACACTAACGAGGTGACTCACGGAGCGAATCATACCCATGATTTGCGGTGTAGCCTCTTTCTCGACGGAGTGGTTCAGTTTACGAAGACCTAACGCCTTCAATGTCCTCTTTTGAACTGCAGGACGGTCGATACCGCTCTTTATTTGCTTGATGATGACTTTTGCCATTTTCGTATTTCGTGTTGTATGGTATTCTTAATGTTTGTATGAAATCAACCTTGGAAAATGCGTTCCATGGCCACGCCACGCTGCTGGGATACTCCAACGGCATCACGCATTTCAGCGAGTGCGTTGATGGTAGCTTTAACCACGTTGTGCGGGTTGGATGAGCCTTTCGACTTGGCCAATACGTCGGTAATTCCAACGCTCTCTAGAACTGCACGCATAGCACCTCCAGCGATCACACCTGTACCAGGAGCGGCAGGCTTTAGCAGAACCAAAGCTCCACCGAATTTACCGATTTGCTCGTGAGGCACGGTCCCTTTGGTAACAGAAACCTTTACCAAGTTCTTTTTTGCGTCGTCAACGCCTTTGGTAACAGCATCGGTT
>JBKDSL010000132.1:0-8257 GCA_046340555.1 Bacteroidota bacterium | reverse complement strand
GTTAAAGGCGACGCATTAAACGGCATTGTAGGTTGCGAAACGGGTCCTTGAAGCGTATCGGTGTTGATGTAAAAAAACAGCGTGCTTTGGTCGCTGCGATAAGGCACACAAACAGCACCGTTTCGATTACCCTGAAACATGGCTTCCCAAGTGGAGAGATCCAAACCACTGGCTGCATCTTTGCTGATGGTGTTATGGCATCCCGATGTGGCGCATTTCTTCACCAATATTTCAGCCACTTCGGGAGGATAGCATCCATCATCAAAAGGCTCGGGAGCCACATCATATTTACATGATTGAATGATGAGCATAACCGCCAACGTAGTCGACCAAGCAACATGCACGAGTATGGATTTACGACTCAATATCATGGGCGAGCTATCACAAAATTTTTGGAAGTGCGTATGCGACCATCGCTAACGATGCAACGATAAATGCCCGATGCAAGTTTATCAATCGACATAGGCACGGTGGCAGAGCTGCTGCTTACCATCATCACCTCTCGACCGGTAACATCCACAATGCTGATATCGCGCATGGCACGAGGCAAAGATTCATCCATGCGAATGGTGATATAATCAGAAGCGGGATTGGGAAACAACTGGAAGTTGGCTTCGCGTTGTATGGTTTCCTGAACGGAGGTGGTGGAGTCGAACGCATACATTGTGAGTCCGCCTGAATAGTTACCTGTAAGGATTTCCCGAATGCCATCACCATTGATATCGCGTGAAGCCACGGTAATGCGTTGTGGCTCATAGATGCCGTGATACATGGAATCAACCAGATTGAAATTACCAAGCAGGTTGTTGTCGATGTTGTTGTATTGGTAGATGTATCCGTTTACCGCACCCACCAATAACTGCGTAGTGCCGGCACTGTCGTAAAGGAATGGATAACTATAGCCGTAAAGACTATAAATGTTATTCACCAAAACGTTTCCAAAGGACGGCGTTACAAGGTTGAACGCGGGAACAGAAGGTGTGCCCGTGTTCTCGTAATAGTTCAGTGTTCCGGCGCGCTCTCCAACTACCAAATCCAGTTTGCCGTCTTTGTTCACATCGTACAATTGCGGCGTGGAGTTCGAACCCACATCAATAGGAGTTCCGTTCGAAGTGGTCATGGAAGGCTGTGCCAATACATAACCCGTACCGTTGTTATTGTAACGCAAAAGCGTGCCGTCTGAGTTGCCAAGCACAAAATCATCATCGCCATCGCTATCGATATCACCAAAGGCTGGTGACAAACCCGTCAGACCCAATTGCATCAGACTGGCAAAATCCTGGCTTACCAATTGAAAGGATGGAGCCGTAGATGTGCCTACATTTCGGTAATAAGCCAAACCACTTTGGAAAGGAGGTGTGGGAGCATAATAACCATAATTGCCCGCCACAATGTCAACCAATCCGTCTTTGTCCACATCCTGGAAAACCACATTGGCACCCGAGCCTACTTCCATCATACCATCAACCAAGAAACGCTTCTTGATGAAGCTGAATATATTTGTTGTGTTATTGGTGGTGTTAGTGTAGTACAGTACATTGTTATAATTCTCTGAAGGGCCGCTGATGCATGGTGCAACCACGAAATCCTTGTGGCCATCGTTGTTGGCGTCGAAGTAATACGGTCCTGGAAATGTAACCAAGTCAACAGGGTCATCATAAGAAGGGAAAGAATCATCCTGGGCAATCATCGTAGCACCAGAGGTGCTGCCGCCATTCACCACAAGCAGCATGTTGTTTCCAAGTATGTCACCGTTCATCAAATCCTTATCACCATCACCGTCTATGTCCAATGCAATCATGCACGAGCCTGCATGCTGAACGCGTGCCGCAACATCGGGCTCGAGATGTACTTCATCCCCGGGAAGGGCCATACGGCATCCCACATTCAGCAACGCCGCATTGGCGAATCCGCTCAAACCGAAATTGCCGAAACAACTTGGGTCGAGTTGGTACACCAACGTGTCGCATACGCCGAATTGTTCAACGGCCCTGTTACGATGAAATTCCACAAAGCTTCCTGAAACAGGAAACGTGAGTACATCCAAATCGCCATCATTATCCACGTCGGCCAATGCAGGCAGATTTACGGATGCCACATACAAGTTAGCCGTGATGCTACCATACTTACTATTCACCAAGGTGTAAGCAAGACTGAATTGCAAACCGTTTTGCGGCGTGTAATCATTGCGGTAAACAGTCATGCCACCCGAGTAGGAATAGGTGAAGATATCTTCTTTGCCATCGCAATTGAAATCCTTCAGCAGCACCCAATCGTGCATGCCTGACGGAAATCTTTTTCGATACTCCGGTGCATGATGATAATCCACTTGTCCTACTGTTCCATTATTGATGAACGTAGAAATACGGAAACCGTCGCGGTCAAAAACGAACAGGTCCTTGACACCATCGCCATTCATATCGATCTCCGAAAAGATAGGCGCATTGAATCCGCCCACCCATGGGTTTTCCAATAATGTTCCATTGTGTGTAACCGGGATATTTATGGCTGGGACATATTCGCCATTTTGAGCCTTCAAGGTTCCTGTAGCAGCCGCGAGGCAACAAAGGAACAGCCAATACTTGTGCATGGTATTCGTTTTTCCAAATTTACTGTAATTTTAGGTGGTTGCGATTGACCGCTTGCGCGGATTGTCATTCGGCTGCAATCAAACTCCACACAACTATGCCTTCATTCGACATTGTAAGTAAAACCGACGTCCAAAAACTCGATAATGCCATCAACGTGGCTCAAAAGGAGCTGGTAAACCGCTACGATTTCCATGGTTCCAAAACAGAAATTGAGCTCGACAAAAAAGCCATGGTTCTCAAGTTATTGACAGAGAACGAGATGCGCATGGATGCCATTCGCGATATCCTGATTTCCAGGGCCATGAAACAAGGCTTGGAGGCTGGATGCTTTGATTTTGGGAAAGATCAGGAGGCATCGGGTATGATGTTGCGAAAAGAAGTCAAAATCATCAACGGAATCGACAAAGAAACGGCCAAGAAAATTGGCAAAATCATCAAAGACAGCGGGGTGAAGGTTCAGGCATCCATAATGGACCAACAAGTGCGGGTTACGGGTAAAAAAAGGGATGATTTGCAGGATGCCATATCCACCGTTCGCCAAGGTGGAATAGAACAACCTTTACAATTCGAGAACTTCCGCGATTGACGAATTATACTCCTGTTTTTCAGTTATTTAACAACAGGTGTAATAATTAATATGAATTTCATTTATTACTCACATAAATGCGATTACCTTGCTCAAAAATTGCAGGGAAAACGTTTTTTATGAGCCTTATCATACCAAACGACCCGCTCATACGTTAATCTTGTTCAAGTTAGGCTGTGTGATTGAAAATGCTCCCAACTTATTATCAGTAATACCCATTGAAAATGAAAACTTCAAGAAGCCGTAAGAAGGCAAAAGAACCAGTAGAAAAACCGCTGATCAAAGTCCAATTGGATGAGCGAACCACTATTACCATCCGTAAGATGGAGATGCTCAAATTCTGGAAAGAGCGCTATCCAGCAGCAAAAGTGATTTGATTAAAAATCTTTTCGTTGCGCCCGTTTTAAATCGCTGGCGCGAACTTTGAAATTATTTTTTCTCTAACTGCGCTTTTATGATTTGCAGTCCGTCCACAAAACGATGTGGCGAATACCCAAGTTCCTTTCGTGCCTTGTCCAATATGAACCCTGTGCGGGGAGGACGTTTCGCGGGCTGATTCAAAGAGGCTGAAGTAATCGGTTTGATGTGCGATTTGTCGAGTCCGAAAAAATCGGCCACCTTGCATGCGAGGTTGATGATGCTATCCAAATCCTCCTCTGGACCACATATGTGGTAGATGCCCTTGGCTCGCTTTTGCATGGCTAGGATGCATGCATCAGCCAAATCTTCGGCCAATGTTGGACTGCGAAACTGGTCGGTTATAACGTTGATGTCTTTGCCTTGTTCAAGGGATGACTTGGTCCACAACACCAGATTCGACCGCTGTACGTCGTCCACTACACCGTAAATGATGATTGTGCGTAAGATGGTCCAGTCGAGTCCGCATTGCATGACTACTTTTTCACTCTCGAGTTTCGAGCTTGCGTAATAACTGAGCGGATTGGGCATATCCTCTTCCTTGTAGGGTCCTGCTTCGCCATCAAAAACAAAATCAGTTGATAGATGAACGAAGTGCGTGGATGTGCCAGCACATGCCTCTGTCAAATACCTCACTGCATCCACGTTAAGTGCATCACATCCGGGCTTATCGTTCTCACAGGCATCCACGTTGGTCATGGCTGCGGTGTTGATGATGCAATCGGGGCGGTGTTTCTGAACTATTGAAAACACCTCGACTCTATTGGTAATATCGAGCGGCTCGTAAACATAACCATCCTTCTTTGCAATACGATTCGCGCCTTTGGATGTGGCAATCACTTCAACATCATCTCTTCCAACCAATGCATATACGAGCTTTTGTCCAAGCAAGCCGTTCGATCCGGTGATCATTACTTTCATGGGGTTAAAGATAGGAAGTTGATTGAAAGGGAACACGCATGAAGTGGATCGGGCGGATTAACATGGATTTATTGGGGTTTCAATTTTAATCCGCGTAAATCCCAAAAAAATTCTAAATCAGCGTTCCGCATTTACACTGACACTCGACACTGGCCTATTAATTTTATTGTTTTTCTAAACAGCTTGAATTCGCTGTGATATATTTATATATTTGTGTTATGACTCATTCAGAATCCATAAAAAGCACACTTAGTGGAATTAAATCTGAACTTGCTCAGAAATATAATGTGAGTAGCATTGGGATTTTCGGTTCTGCCGTGAGAGATGACTTTTCATCTGAACACAGCGACATTGACATCATCGTAGATTTCTCGAAGCCAATTGGGATTGAATTTATTAATCTGGCCGATTTCCTGGAAAACAAGCTGCATCGCAAGGTGGATCTGGTTTCCAAAAAAGGAATTAAAGAGGCCTATTATAGGGAAATAGAGCGAGAAATCATCTATGTCTAAGAGAGTTCCCGGCTTGTTGGTGGCTGACATGATTGAAAGTGCAGAGAAAATCATTTCCTACACAGATGGCTTTTCACTTGAAGAATTTATCAATGATGACAAAACAGTAGATGCTGTCATTAGAAACTTTGAAATCATAGGTGAAGCAGCAAATAGACTTCCGGATGAATTCAAAACTGCAAATCCACAAATAGAATGGTCAACACTTAGAGGCTTTAGAAATCGTATCGTTCACGATTACTTTGGAATTGATTACTCCATCGTTTGGAATATCATCAAAAATTATTTGCCAGGTCTACTGACTTCCCTAAAATCAGTTTAGAAAGTTATTAATACTTTTGGAGGGATTGTCTTGATTTATGATTATGAATAATGATCAATTACAGGAACAGAGATTCCAAATAATTGACTGATTAACGCAGATCTATTTTGAAGTTAACGCAAATCCTTGCGATCAGCACACTTCCTTCAGTCGTGAACTGGAATCTGAAATTATTTCTCTTCCTATCGCACAATCCAGGCACTTTTTATGCGAGCAGTAGCGATCATACAATCCAATCAAAGCTTGGGATTCGAAGGCGCTCGAAACGACCAATCCGGAGTTGGTCCACTTCGATAGAATGGAATTTTTTTCAGGCGGAATGCTTCGCAATAAATCCATAGATTTCTCGACCAAAGAGTTATCACTTCGCATACGGCCGTAGTAGAAAATAGCAGGCGCTATGGTGTTGATGATGATGTTGTCGATGGAGTCGGTGCCCAATGTTTTGCACGAATATGGTGCCACTTTATCGAACATATACCGCGTTGTCCAATAAGGAGAAGTCGAAACCTCCAATTTTTTACGAAGCTGTTCAACATTCCAAGAATGCAGTAGATCACCGAAGGAAAATCCATCCTGCGTAACGAGCACTGCAAATTGCGAAAGACGAATGGTGGGAAAATTGGCGGGACGCATGCGTAAGAATTTCCATAAATGATGGTCCATTGGCATCAGTCCGTATTTGTGTGCAAGAAACCGATAATCCAATTGCAACATACGTGCATATTCATCTTCGAAATGCTCCTCCAAAAAACCTGCCTGTCCCAGCGTCATGGCCTCGGCCTGTTGCGGTTGGTCTGCATGTCGTAATAGGAGCTTGCGTGGCAATATACGCGAAAGCATCTCGAAAGGCTGTGCGTTCACTTTGAAACCGAAATTGCGCGCCAGGAGCTGGTAAAAGGCGTCTTCCCAATCGTTGCGGTTTACATGCAATGCCAAATCTATTAGCTGCGATTTATGCTCTAGCCTTTCCACCAGCATGCGATCCGACCAGCTATCCACAACTAAACGATCCACCTCTGGCAATTGATTGCTACAAGGGATATCCATTCGTGATGCACGCATTTTGGCATACCGAATCAACACTTCATCTTGAATTTGATCTGCAAGGGCCACAGTAGGCACAACCGTTTGGTCGGGATGAATGATATCCGTATCATACTCATACACCACATGTAGCACTACATTGTCATAAGCGCGATCTGTTTGATGACCGTGCCTATACCAATCCGAGGACTTCACATGGATTTCAACATTGCCCGCCCATAGCGTGTCTCCTACTTTTATACGCGCATTGAAAAAATCAGGACCAGCGTTACCGTGTTGCTCACCCGGCTTGATCACCGTAACAGACGTCCCGTTAGTTGTGAGCAATTGGGTGTTGTACAAACGATACTTCCAAACATAGGACAAGAGTTGTTCGTTCATGATGAAAAGCGATTAAGAAAAGTGAACTGAAAAGCGAATGAACGCAACGAAAGTATATCAACCGTTTAATCACAAATCAACGAATCCTCAATAAAGGAGAGCGTTGACTCACGAAAACGAAAGAAGTGTATCGGATTAAATTAATACAGCCATCTCGAGCTGCACCTTGCGAGCTTCTTCGGCAGCGCGTTCTGCAAAATCGATGCCATTAGAAGCGTATATGATGCCGCGAGAAGAGTTCACCAACAAACCGCAATCTTGATTCATGCCGTACCTACAAACATCCTGCAAGCTTCCGCCTTGAGCACCTACACCAGGCACCAACAGGAAGTGGTCGGGCACCACCTTGCGCACATCGGCAAACAATTCACCGCGCGTAGCACCTACCACATACATCATGTTGCTGGCATTACCCCACTGTTGCGATACGCGAAGCACCTTCTCGAAAACGCGCTCCCCTCCTACTGAATCCATCTGGAAATCCAACGCACCTTTGTTTGATGTGAGCGCCAACAAAACCACCCATTTGTCTTTGAACTCCAGGAAAGGTGTTACAGAATCCTCGCCCATGTAAGGAGCCACCGTTACCGAATCGAAATCGTATTGAGAGAAGAACGTTTGCGCATACATCGAAGAGGTGTTACCAATATCACCTCGCTTGGCATCGGCAATGGTGAAAACATCCTGCGGGATATGCTCCAACGTCTTACGTAAACTTTCCCATCCCTTCGGACCCATACACTCGTAAAAAGCGATATTCGGTTTGTATGCTACGGCAAATTCGCGAGTGGCATCTATGATTGATTTATTGAATTCAAAAACGGGATCCGCCGCATCCAACAGATGTTTGGGAATCTTGTTGATATCGGTATCCAAACCTACGCATAGGAATGATTTCTTTTTTTGGATTTGCGATATGAGTTCGGAGCGCGTCAAGTAGATTTTTTAGATTATGATGATTATTAAGATCTATTAAGATGGATTATTCTTGTTGAAGAATCTTTATTGTTTGATCTTATTTCATCGACATTAATCTTGAGTTTTCGAAATATTGATCGATCCCCTTCCAACTATGGCTACTAGCACCGATACCGGTCACCGGTTACTGGTTACTGGTCACTGATCACTAGCAAGAGCATCCGCCAAATGCAACACCTTCAAGTCGATATTGTTTTTCTTGATGAATCCTTCCAGGTGCATCAAGCAGCCCATGTCGGTTGAGATGACGATGTTGGCGCCGGTGCTCAGTATGGAATCCACCTTTTTTTCAGCGAGCTTGACAGATATGTCTTCAAATTTATTGGCAAAAGTTCCTCCCCATCCGCAGCACATGTCGGCTTCGGGTAGTTCGGTGAGTGTAAGACCGCGCACTTTCGACAACAAGGTGCGAGGTGATTCTTTGATGCCGCATTCACGCATGGCGGAACAATTGTCGAGATAAGCAGCTGCGCCTTCCAACGTTGCTCCCACATCCGACACG
>JBKDSL010000131.1:0-8653 GCA_046340555.1 Bacteroidota bacterium | reverse complement strand
AACAACAAAACACGCGAGCGCGAAAGCAGTAAAGTGTTGTATACCAGATTGGAAAATGAACGCGATCGCGTGGCGGAGTATCTTTTCGAAGATGTCGCTAAAGGCATACGGTCAGACAAACAATTGAGTCAACTGTTTTCGAGTCCTTACGAGCGCATGACGGCCAATCTCGAAGTTGCTGACTCTATAGAGCGTCGCGTTTTGAGCAACCATTTATCGGGCTATTGGGATCGATACGACATCACGGTTCGTAGTTTCAACGCCAATGGTTTGCCTGTGAACACGGGTGGTGACCCTACTTGGTCATTGAATTATTATGACCAACAGCTCCGGCAATCGGGCAACGATTCTTCCCATTATGGATTGTTTTTCATTGGCGGAAGCGAAGGCCGCATGACCTATACGGGCAAAGCAGCGGTGTACAAGGCCGATACTGTTTCGGGTATTGTAATGCTCTCATTCACTTCAAAGCCACTTGGTGGTCGTTCTGGTTTTCCTGAATTGTTGCTGAGCGGTTCTGTGCCGCAATCCAAAAACATTTCAGACTATTCGTTCGCCTATTACCGTAACGATACGTTGATCAACAAATCGGGCGACTTTGCATATCCAAGGTTGGGTATGAATGTCAGAGAGGGAAGAAGCGCTTCCGATTTTTTCAGTCGCGACGGATGGTCGCACTTGTACCACCGAACGTCCGGAAACGCGTTCTTATTGGTAAGCCTTCCATCTAAAGGCTTGTATCAGTTCTCCACTGTGTTTTCCTACTTGTTTGGAATCTATGGATTCGTTTTTTTGATGTTTTACGCCAGCCGCTTTTTGATTTTGAACAAATGGCGTTGGAGGCCTAACATCGGAGCGCGCATCCGCTTATCGGTTGTAATGATTGTGGTTTTAACCATGCTGATAACAGGTGGTGCAACGGTTTGGTACATCTTCAACACATACCGTGCAGATGGCGGACCCGAAACCGAGAGCAGGATCCGTATATTGTTGGGGGCGTTGCAAGATGAGATTGGCGGACGATATACCGGCGTGCCTTTGTCGGGAGGTGATGAGATGAATTCCTCCTTGGCGGGATTGACCAAGGCCCTAGGTGCCGATTTCAATTTGTATGACCCCAGCGGCAGGCTGCTTTATTCATCACAGCCCAAATTGTACGACCAACAAATCGTGGCTCCGCTCATCAACCCGGATGCGCTTGACAAGCTACGTTCACAATCCGCATCGTTTGTGTCGTTGCGTGAGCGTATCGGAACCTTTGAATACCTCTCGTCCTATGTTCCGTTGTTGGAGGGCTCGTCGGCTGTGAAGGGATATTTGAACATCTCCTATTTCTCGCAACAAGCCGAGTTGGAACAACGCGTATCAGGATTCTTGGTGGCGGTGGTGAATCTGTATGTACTGCTGTTCGCCTTTGCTTCGTTCCTCACGTTCTTGCTTTCTACACGCATCACCCAGCCGTTGCAAGTCATCCGCGAAAAGCTGGCATCCGTGACTTTCGGAAAGCGGAATGAATTATTGGAGTGGCAGAGCGAAGATGAAATCGGAGACCTCGTGAAAGAGTACAACCGGATGGCAACGGAGCTCTCCGCAGCGGCCGAGCAACTGGCACGCTCAGAGCGCGAATCGGCATGGCGGGAAATGGCACGCCAAGTGGCACATGAAATAAAAAACCCGCTTACGCCGATGAAGCTTGGTTTGCAACATCTGCAAAGGGCTTGGCGCGATAACCATCCCGATAAGGACCAGATAACAGAACGCATGACCAAGGTACTGATCGAACAGATAGATGCCTTGTCGAATATCGCAACCGAGTTTTCGGGATTTGCACAAATGCCACAAGCCAACAAGTCGCATGTTGCCCTTCAGGAAATATTGCAGTCGGTAGTTGAGTTGTATTCGGAATATGAAAACATAAACGTAGTTTTAATCGACCAAACCCGCACAACGTTAATGATTTTCGCCGACAAGGAACAATTGACTCGCGTATTTGTGAACCTTGTTAAAAACGCCGTGCAAGCCGTAAACCAGGATGAGGGTGGATTGGTGGAAGTGGTGATCTCCGGCTCGCATGGATGGGGTTTGGTAGAGGTGCGCGACAATGGCCATGGAATTTCGGATGAGCAGAAGCCGCGTATTTTCACACCGAATTTCACCACCAAATCAGGAGGTACGGGCTTGGGATTGGCTATCTGCCACCAGATTGTAATGCAAACGGGAGGGAACATTTATTTTGAATCAACGGTTGGCAGCGGAGCGTCGTTTTTTGTTCGACTTCCATTGGAAAAGGCCTCCGTATAGGAAATCGTACTCCTGTGAGGGTTCCTTTGCGACAACTGCGTGACTTTTTCATAATTTTGAGCTCATAACAGCCCATCATATGTCCGCACCCCTTTCCCGCCCCATACGAGTATTGGTTGCCAAGGTCGGACTTGATGGCCACGACCGTGGCGCCAAAGTCATCGCTTCATTTTTACGCGACGCCGGTATGGAAGTGATTTATACGGGACTTCGGCAAACCCCGGAAATGGTGGTAAATGCCGCTTTGCAGGAAGATGTTGATGTAATCGGCGTCAGCATTTTGTCGGGCGCACACATGACAGTCTTTCCCAGGATTATGGCCTTGTTGCAGGAAAAGGGAATCAACGACATTTTACTCACCGGAGGAGGCATTATTCCTGATGTGGACATGAATAAATTGAATGATTTGGGCGTTGGAAGACTGTTTCCGCCCGGTACCAATACAGGCGAAATCGTGGAGTATATCACCAACTGGGTCGCCCAAAACCGAAATTACTGATATGAGTTACCAAAACTTGTTGACGGCAGTGGAAGACGGCATCATGACCATCACCATCAACCGTCCGGACAAACTTAATGCCCTCAACCGCCAAACCATCCAAGAACTTGGTGCGGCAATGAAATCCGCTGAATCGGATCCATCGGTTCGGGTGGTTGTACTAACGGGTTCCGGAGTCAAGGCATTTGTTGCCGGAGCCGACATATCCGAGTTCAGTCATTATGGAGAAGCCGAAGGGAAAGATTTGGCACAAAAGGGGCATGATGTTTTCAATTCGATTGAACAACTACGTAAACCTGTTATTGCCGCCATCAACGGATTCGCGCTTGGTGGCGGATGTGAGCTCGCGATGGCTTGTCACTTACGCGTGGCTTCGGATAATGCCAAATTCGGACAACCTGAAGTGAAGTTGGGTTTGATTCCGGGTTATGGAGGCACACAACGGTTGGTTCATCTGGTTGGTAAAACCAAAGCCACAGAGTTGTTGATGACCGCCGATATGATAGGTTCCTCTGATGCGTTATCGCTCGGTTTGGTAAACTATGTTGTTGCACCTGATCAGCTCATGGATAAGTGCCGCGAGCTGGCCGGCAAGATCATGAAGCAGGCCCCCTTGGCTATCGCATCCATCATACGTTGTGTGAATGATGCAGCTACTCCAAACGGCTTCCAAACCGAAGTAGAAGAGTTTGGCAAGTGTTTCGTAACCGAAGACTTCAAAGAAGGCGCTGGTGCGTTTTTGGAGAAAAGAGCACCCGAATTCAAAGGGAGATAAAACCAAAGCGTTGTAATGAATCAACGTTAAAACCCATCCACACTTGGGCATACTCAGGAAACTTGCAAGCGAATCCGCTATTTACGGATTGAGCAGCATCCTTGGCCGCTTTCTGAATTATCTGTTGGTGCCCTTGCACACACACGTGTTCACGAACCCAGGAGAGTATGGGGCTGTTACGGAGATATACGCTTACATTTCCTTCCTCGTGATTGTTTACACCTATGGGATGGAAACATCCTTTTTTCACTTTGCCCGCAAGTACCCCGAGCGCACATCACAAGTTTTCGGAACGGGCATGATGTCGCTATTGATATCCACACTGGTTTTCTCAGGCTCGTTGTTGCTGTTCTCTGATTCGCTTGCAGAAGCTTTGAACTACCAAGCCCATCCCGAATACATCGTGTACATGGCCTTGATCATAGGCTTCGACGCCTTGACATCCGTTCCGTTTGCAAAACTGCGTCAAGAGGGTAAAGCACGGAAATTTGCCGCATTGAAATTGTTTGGCATCGGGGTAAACATACTTTTCAATGTACTGTTCTTCCTTGTTTTTCCTGTTTGGTTGAGCCGTGAAACGGGCATTTTGTTTGAATTGGCGAAACAGTTTTACAATCCCGAAACAGGAGCCGGATATGTATTCATTGCAAACTTGTTGGCCAGCATCGCCACGCTGTTGGTGATGTTGCCTTCGCTCCGCTTCCGTTTTTCGGATTGGGATTTTTCATTGTGGCGAGAGCAAATGGTTTATGCGCTGCCATTGTTGTTTGCCGGTTTGGCCGGGATGGTGAACGAGACACTGGACCGCGCGCTCATCCGACACCTGGTGACCGACCAGCAAGACGCGATGACCCAATTGGGTATTTATGGAGCATGCTATAAATTGTCGATATTGATGACGTTGTTCATACAGGCATTCCGCTATGCGGCAGAACCTTTTTTCTTCAGCCAGTTCGGCAAGGATGATGCCAAGGAAACCTATGCGCGCATCACCAAATATTTCTGCATTACCTGTGCCATTGTATTCCTTGGCGTGATGCTTTATATCGACATTTTCAAACATTTCATTGGCGAGCCTTACCAGGTCGGATTGGGTGTTGTGCCGATTCTGCTATTGGCCAACATGTGTCTGGGAATATTTTTCAATCTCAGCATGTGGTATAAAATGACAGGAAATACGAGGTATGGTTTGTTCTTCACATTATTCGGTGCGGTGATTACTGTTGTGCTGAATGTGTTGTTCGTTCCTTCAATGGGATACATGGGCGCTGCATGGGCTACCCTGGGTTGTTATGCTTGTATGATGGCGGCATCCTATCTCATCGGTCAACGCAACTACCCGGTTCCATACGAGACCAAGCGTATTCTCGCATATATCGGATTGGCAATCGCTTGCTACTTTGTATCGGATGCATTGATGGATTGGCTCGAGGTTACATCGACCGTAAGGCTTTTATTAAACACAATTGTTTTCGTTGGCTATTTGCTGTTGATGGGCAAATGGGAGCGACCACCCGTATTAGCTAAATAAAAAAGCACCATGAGCATAGAAGTAAAAATCGTTAACCGCTCAGGCCATGCATTGCCAGCCTATGAGACTGCAGGTGCCGCCGGTATGGATTTGCGGGCGGTTCTTGAAACCCCGGTTTTATTGGAGCCGATGGAAAGGGCGTTGATACCTACTGGACTTTTCATCGAATTGCCAATCGGTTTTGAGGCGCAGATAAGACCGCGTAGCGGATTGGCGTTCAAACATGGCGTAACCGTATTGAATTCCCCTGGCACCATAGATGCTGATTATCGCGGTGAGGTGAAGGTGTTGCTGGTAAATCTCTCTTCTCAGGCATTTACCGTCAATCACGGAGAACGCGTTGCACAATTGGTGGTGGCTTCGCATGCCCAAGTACAATGGCTTGCGGTGGATGAACTGAACGACACGCTACGTGGTGCGGGAGGCTTCGGCAGTACGGGACACAAATAGAGCTTAATTCTTAGCCAAAATAAAAAATGAAACTCAATCAATTGTTACTCGTCGCCTGCTTGGCGGTATTCAATTCGGCATTTGCACAAAAGGATGCCAAGACAGATCCAAGATTTGAAAAGTTCATGGACAAGGTAGCTGCCTCCAAAGGGGTGAGTGATGTCCCGAAACAGGAGAAACCTACAGCCAATCATTTTTATAAAAGCTATCAGGATTTTGTAAACAACAACCCCGCACCGGGCATACTGCTCAGCAAGGATCGCACGGAAGTTATGGGTAAAGCATCCTATGGCGTTGATCGCAACGGCACGATCGAAAAGCTAAGCGTGAAAGAGCTAGCCGCACAATATTGGGGATTTTGCAATCAGT
This sequence comes from Bacteroidota bacterium, assembly GCA_046340555.1. Taxonomy (GTDB): domain Bacteria; phylum Bacteroidota; class Bacteroidia; order AKYH767-A; family OLB10; genus JALRAP01. The sequence goes on along the minus strand of JBKDSL010000131.1, from coordinate 2,728 downwards.
ACGGAGTGCTTTACAGGTTAACAGACAAAGACGCATACTTAGTTATAATCGCCGGAAACATTACCCAATATGTTAAGGCGGGACAATGCTCGGGCACCTTGAAAAAGGATAGCACCTTCACGTTGCTTTTTGGCATGAATGGCCAAGGAGGCTATTTGGATTATGCATCCAAAGGGGTAAATGGAGAAATTGTTGACTTGGATGCCAATCTTAAAAACGGGAAGAGCAAAGAGCTTGAGCAACTGATGGCAAATCATCCAGAGGTTTATCAACGGTTATTGGCTGATGAGGACCAGGAGAAGTACGTCAAAGACAAATATCGGAAACGCGAAAACCTCACCTTCAAGCTTCAGCATTATATCAGGGAGTATAACAAGCTCTAATATTGATACCTAATATTCTTATAGACAAAGCCTTGCGTTTAATGCGAGGCTTTGTTTTTAGATACCCATGATGAGCGTCTTAAACTTGGTTTTTTGTACCTTTGCAACAACTTTAACAAGCTGTTTATGAAGATAATAGTGCCAATGGCTGGGATGGGAAAAAGGATGCGGCCGCACACCCTCTCTATTCCAAAGCCACTGATTCCAGTGGCAGGCAAGCCAATCGTGCAGCATTTGGTGGAAGACATTACCAAGGTTTGCCACGAACCCGTTGATGAAATCGCATTCGTAATCGGCAACTTCGGAAAGGAAGTGGAGGAAAACCTGATTCGCATCGCCGAAGCGCAAGGTGCCAAAGGAAGTATCTATTACCAAGAGGAGGCGTTGGGTACTGCCCATGCCATATTGTGTGCTAAACCCGCTTTAACGGGTAAGGTGGTAATCGCTTTCGCGGATACGCTTTTCAAGACCGATAAAATACACGAAAACCCCGACAGTGACGGAACCATCTGGGTCAGCAAGATAGACGATCCACGGATGTTCGGGGTTGTTAAACTGGACAACGAAGGAGTTATAACCGATTTTGTAGAGAAGCCGCAAACTTTCGTTTCCGACTTGGCCATCATCGGCATTTATTATTTCAAGGATGGCGACAACTTGCGTGATGAGTTGCAATACCTCATTGACAACAACGTTCGCGACAAAGGCGAATACCAGATCACAAACGCCTTGGAGAACATGAAGGGTAAGGGTAAAAAAATGCATGCTGCTACCGTACAAGAGTGGCTTGACTGTGGTAACAAGGATGCCACCGTTTATACCAATGCCCGGGTTTTGGAAATAAAACCAGGTGCCGCTGGCAATCATACAGAACCGGCCAACATGGTTAACGCCGTCATCGTGGAACCATGTTTCATCGGAAAAGATGTCCGCATACACAATTCGGTAGTCGGTCCGCACGTTTCCATCGGCGCAGGCTCCACCATCACCGACTCGGTAGTACGCAACTCCATCATACAAAACGCAACCGTTATCAACACCCAGTGCATCTCCAACTCCATGGTTGGTAACCATGTTACCATCAAAGGCACCATGAAGGATCTGAGTGTTGGCGATTACACCACCAGCATCGATTGAAAAATATCCGCAAGTCACTGAACCTCGCCCTTGGCATGCTGTTTTTTGCAGCGGCCATGCCATTGTTTTCCTCTTGTTCCGCTGGCAAGGGCACGGATTCCAAGCCAAAGGCCGGAAAGGAGCAGGAATTATCCGAGGAGCAACGGGTAACCTTGAAGTTTGTTTTCATGAATGCCACCAAGGAACGCGTGCTTGGCAACACCGAGAAGGCCATCGATTTGTATGCACAGTGTATCCGTTTGGATGCACGCCATCATGCTTCGATGTATGAGATTGCCAACATTTACGCCGATCAGAAAAAATATTCGGATGCGGTTTTTTTCGCTGCAGGAGCTGCTCAGCTGGATCCTACAAACGAATGGTATCGGTCTCTGTTAGCAGAATTGTACATGCAAACCCGTTTGTTTAAGGAAGGTGAGGTAGAATACCAAAAACTCTTCAGAGATTATCCTGCCAATTTTGATTATGCACTTGATTATGCGGCAGCTCTCATCACCAATGGAAAACTGCAAGACGCGGTAAAGGTTTATGACGAGGTTGAGAAACGGTTCGGCTCTTCGCCGGAGCTTACCATGGAGAAAGAGCGCCTATGGCTCAGATTGGGCAAGGTTGACAAAGCGGCAGCGGAGGTAGAAAAACTTATCGCGAGCGATCCATCCAACATCCGCTACTATTCCATGTTGGTTGATCTCTATCAATCCAACAGCATGCCCGAAAAGGTGATGGAAACGGTTGAGCGTATGCGTAAGATAGACGCTGACAGTCCTTTCGTTTACCTCGCTTTGGCGGGGTATTACCGCTCCATGAACCAGATCGAGAAATCGTTTGAAAACCTCAAGCTGGCTTTTTCAAGTCAAGAATTGGAGCACGATGTAAAGATGCAAATCATCACATCCTACATGCCATTGCTGCAAGGAAATCCTGAAATGCTCACGCAAGGGTTGGAGCTTTCCGAGATACTTGCGAAAACGCATTCCGATGACGCCATTTCATTGTCGATCTACGGAGATTTCCTGTCCATGAGCGAGCGCTGTGCGGATGCCATTCCGCAATACAGGAAATCCTTGGCTATGGACGCCAACAACCTGAGCGTTTGGCAGCAGATGTTGATTTGCATCTCTGAAACCAACGATGCCAATGCCATGTTGGAGGCATCAGACAGCGCTTTGGTGCTTTTCCCGGAGCAATCCATCTTATACCTTTTCAAA
>JBKDSL010000130.1:0-1538 GCA_046340555.1 Bacteroidota bacterium | reverse complement strand
CCATTACAGAATGGGATTGGTCGTTGGGTGATGGCACAGTTTCTTCTCAGCAAAACCCCGTTCATAACTACTCTAATCCAGGAAGTTATTTGGTGAGATTGCTTGTAACAAGCGACAATGGATGTATCGATTCAACAACACGAACTATCAATGTATTCACTTTACCTGTTCCCGATTTTGCAGGTTCTGACGTCTGTTTCGGAGCATCTACCAGCTTTTTCGATCAATCGGTGATTCAAGGTGGCGGTTTGCTCTCCAGCTCATGGGATTTTGGCGATAACAACACTGCTAATGGCTCATCAGTAAGTCATACTTATGCCGCTCCTGGCAACTATCAGGTTACCTTGATTGCTACTTCGCCGCAGGGATGCGTTGGACAAGTTTCAAAATCGTTTGAGGTTTATGAGCTACCTGTACCCGCTTTCAATGCTAATACTGCGTGCGAAGGCAAGCTGATAAACTTCATCGATCAATCAACTAGCAACGATGGGTCCATCGGCTATTGGGATTGGCAGTTTGGCGACGGCAATACTTCCATATCTGCAAGCCCCATCCACATGTATGCCTCTGCAGGAACTTACAATGTTACTTTGGAAGTGCTGTCCACTTTGGGATGCCGCAATACTACTACGGCTCCAATAACAGTTTATGCATTGCCTTCGCCTGTAATTACCACATCACAGGTATGTGAATACGAATCTGCACAGTTTGGATACGTACAATCGCCCGGAGACACATCCAATTACCAGTTCAGTTGGGTGTTCGGTGATGGAACCACATCAAATATTCAAAACCCTACTCACCAGTTTGCTGCATGGGGTACATATAATATCATGTTAACCATGACTAATGGAAACGGATGCGTTGACAGTGTTTCCATGCCATTGGTTATCCATCCTGCTCCTCAGATGTCATTCACATCTGCCAGCACTTGCGAAGGGACCGGTATCCAATTCCAGAATAATAGCACTGTGCCCGCTGGAAATATCAGTAGCCACACTTGGACATTTGGTGATGGTTCCCCATTCACTTACAATGTCAACCCGTCACACATCTATAACACAGCCGGTACCTACAACGTAACGCTGATAGGAGTAACCAACCACGGTTGTCGTGATACGGTGGTGAATCCGTTGACGATTTATCCTTTGCCTGTACCCGATTTCATCTACGATAATCCTGCAGGCTGCGGTCCATTATCGGTGAATTTCACGGATGCATCAACTATCAGCAGCGGCAGTATCACCAACTGGAATTGGAACTTCGGTTCGGGTATGAACTCTGCGCAACAGAATCCTACGAATGTATTTACTCAAGCTGGAACTTATTCTGTGATGCTGACTGTTACCAGTGATATGGGTTGCACAGCTTCGGTATCTCAAAACAGTATCATCACGGTTTATCCAAATCCTGTTGCAGCCTTCAATGTCACTCCGGCTATCACAACAATATTCAATCCAACTATTACCCTTGATAACTTGTCACAGGGTGCGGTATTGTATGATTGGACTTTCGGTGACGGGGGTGTATCCAACTTG
>JBKDSL010000129.1:0-3850 GCA_046340555.1 Bacteroidota bacterium | reverse complement strand
ATTTTTGGAAAACCACATGCTTCTTGAACTCCAATCGCTTCATGATATCGTCTCGAACGTCTTGCGTTGCGGATGCAGTTAGAGCCAATACAGGAACATTGGGGTGCAGTTCCCTTACACGTGCTATCTCCAGATATGGAGGTCTGAAATCGTAACCCCATTGCGATATACAGTGTGCCTCATCAACCGCAATCATACATAATCGCATACGTCCTATTCGGTTCATGACTTTTTCGGATAGCAGGCGATCGGGCGACAAATACAGGAATTTGTAACCACCATTAAGGCAACTGTCCAGGGTATAATCGATCTCCTCCAACTGCATTCCGGAGTAAATTGCAGTAGCTTTTATACCGACACGACGCATATTCTCAACTTGGTCTTTCATCAGTGCTATCAAAGGTGAAATAACCACGCAAAGGCCATCCATACATAGGGCTGGAACTTGAAAGCAAATGGACTTTCCGCCACCGGTAGGAAGTAAGGCCAATGTATCTTGACCATTCATGATAGAATGTATGATATCCTCCTGCAGCGGACGGAATCGATCGAATCCCCAGTATTTCTTTAGTATTTCTTTTGGTTGCTGCATTTTCAATAATTACTTTCTAGGAACGAAGTTGATTCAAAGATATTGAGGATAAATGGACAAATCAGGGCAAAAAAAAACCGCCCCAAGGAGCGGTTTTCTTATAAGAAGTGTAGAATTACTTCTTCTTAGCAGCAGCTTTCTTCTTAGGAGCAGCCTTCTTCTTAGGAGCAGCTTTCTTCTTAGGAGCAGCTTTCTTCTTAGGAGCAGCCTTCTTTGCAGACATGCTCTTCTTAGCAGCAGCCTTCTTTTTAGGAGCAGCCTTCTTCTTAGGAGCGGCTTTCTTCTTAGCAGCAGCCTTCTTTTTAGGAGCAGCTTTCTTCTTAGGAGCAGCCTTCTTCTTGGCAGCAGCCTTCTTCTTCGGAGCAGCCTTTTTCTTGGCAGCAGCCTTTTTCTTCGGGGCAGCTTTCTTAGCAGCAACCGAAACAGAACTTGTTTTCATCATGATTTTGTTTTGGTTAAATAAATTGGTTAATGCACTAATACTGTATTTTAAGATCTTTGGTTACGTTTTTAGTTTGCTACTGGTATGATTCGGTCGGCTTGGTATTGTCCGGACTTCAATTTACCGTAGATTTTACTGAATGCGTCAATCGTATAACTCACATCTTCCAAGGTGTGTACAGCTGTAGGTATCAAACGAAGGATGATAATCCCCTTTGGTACTACCGGATAAACCACCATGGAGCAGAATATGTCGTAGTTTTCCCTTAAATCAATAATCAAATTGGTTGCCTCGGGTATTGTTCCGTTCAAATAAACGGGTGTAACGGGCGATTGGGTTTTTCCGATTTCGAATCCGGCGTTTTTAAGACCAGATTGAAGGGCATTAACGATTTTCCAAAGATTGTCTTTGAGTTCAGGCTTGGATTTTAACAGATCAAGCCTTTTTTGTGCACCAACCACCAAAGCCATTGGCAGTGATTTGGCGAAAATTTGAGAGCGCATATTATGACGCAGATAATCTACCACTTGATCATCGCTAGCAATGAATCCACCAATCATGGCCATTGACTTCGCAAAAGTCCCGAAATAAATATCTATTCCATCTTGTACACCCTGCTCTTCTCCAGCTCCGGCTCCAGTTTTACCCATAGTTCCAAAACCATGTGCATCATCAACCAATAGGCGGAAGGAGAATTTCTTTTTCAATTCAACAATTTCCCTGAGTTTTCCTTGGTCGCCCGACATTCCAAAAACGCCTTCTGTAATAACTAGAATGGCGCCACCGGTTTCGTTCGCAATCCTGGTAGCTCGAGTCAATTGTTTCTCTAGGTTCTCGATATCGTTGTGTGGATAAACAAAACGTTTACCCATATGAAGCCTCACCCCATCAATGATACAAGCGTGGGATTCGGAATCGTAAACAATAACATCATGGCGATCCACCAAACAATCGATGGCGCTCATTATGCCCTGATAACCGTAGTTTAATAATATGGAAGCCTCTTTACCTTCAAAGGCGGCTAAATCCCTTTCTAGTTTTTCATGATTATCGCTGTTACCCGACATCATCCGAGCACCCATTGGTAAAGCAAATCCGAATTCTCCGGCAGCCGAAGCATCAGTGGATCTGACTTCAGGGTGATTGGCTAAACCTAAATAGTTGTTCAAGCTCCAGACCAATTTCTCTTTCCCACGAAACACCATGCGATTAGAGATCTCGCCCTCTAGCTTTGGAAACATGAAGTAACCATAGGACTCTTTCGAGTGCATCCCTAACGGACCGCGGTTCTTCAGAAGCTTATCAAATAAATCTGTCATCAACAGATGATTATTGTTTGAGAATTTGAAGCGAAAGGTCGGCAGGATTTTCACGCGTACAACCAAAGGCTCCACAATGTTTTCAACAACGATTTGTTAATGACGTGTTTGCGAAAACAAAGTTCACTCGGTGGCATGCGTCATACCGTTAAAATGTTTTTTGAATTGGGAATTGGTAACTTTGTGTAATCATGAAAAAAATCAGAACAATATTATTGGTGACATTGACTGCGCTTGCAATTTCCTCTTGCAGCAAGTTTTCGAAAATCCAAAAGAGTCAGGACATGGAGGCCAAGTACAAGGCGGCTGTTGAATATTATGAGAAGAAGAATTACTACCAAGCGCTGCAGTTGTTTGAAGAGTTGGTAACCGTGTTTCGCGGAACTTTGAAGGCCGAAGACACCTATTATTATTATTGTATGTGTTACTACCTTACCGGTGATTTCACCATCGCTGCATATCACTTTAATAATTTCAGCCAAACATTTCCAAACTCTACCAAAGCCGAGGAGGCGCTTTTCTTAAATGCCTATTGCTACTATTTGGATTCTCCGGTTTCATCCCTTGACCAAAAAAACACGCTGGATGCAATTCGGCAGTTCCAACTTTTCATCAATAGATTTCCGAAAAGTGAAAAGGTTGCCGAGTCCAATGTGCTTATCGATGAGCTTCGCGCAAAGCTTGAACAGAAGGATTTCAATAATGCAATGCTTTACTTCAAACGCGAGCAATACAAGTCAGCCATGCTCGCGTTTCAAAACGTCATCAAATCATATCCGGCCACTACATATAAAGAGGAGTGTCTTTATTATGTGCTTGTTTCATCCTTTGAATATGCGGTTAAAAGTATTCCGTCCCGACAAGCCGAACGCTATAAAATTGCCATGGAGAATTACATCAAGTTAATAGATGCATACCCGGCATGTAGGTTTTTGCGAGACGCTGAGGCTATATACGAAAGATCAAAAGAGCGCCTCCAGAAAATGGGGGTATCATAAAACAGAAATATTTATTACTTTTGCGTTATATATATTAATAAGGTATACCATGTCCTATAAGAACGCCGCCACCACTACTGTTACCCGTGACTTGATCAAGTATGAGAAAGGAACAGGAAACATATATGAGTCATTGGTGGTTATCAGTAAGAGAGCCAATCACATAGGCTCTGAAATGAAGGAAGAGTTACACACTAAACTTTCTGAGTTTACCAGTAGTACCGATAATCTTGAGGAGGTGTTTGAAAATAGGGAGCAGATTGAAATTTCCAAGTTTTACGAGCGTCTGCCAAAGCCTACTTTAATCGCATTGCAGGAGTATTTGGATGGTAAAATTTACCACCGTAACCCCTCTCGCGAACAGTAATCCTGCCTAGCTATGCATTTATCCGGAACCAAAATCCTTTTCGGGGTTTCCGGAAGTATATCGGCCTACAAAGCTGCCGATATTGTGCGCCTTTTTTGTAAGAATGGTGCTGATGTGCAGGTGGTTATGACA
>JBKDSL010000128.1:0-32741 GCA_046340555.1 Bacteroidota bacterium | reverse complement strand
CACCAGGAACCCAAAATCTGAATGATGACGGGCTTGCCTTTAAAACGTTCATCTTTTAAGTCCACCATGATACTATCAGTATCAGGAAATCGCAAAACAAATGCCTGATCACCGTTTTTGTATTTGGTCACCTTGGTGGGGTCTGGAAGTGCTGCCTGCTCATCTCGGAACCCGGTAAAACCGATTTGTCGGTGTGTGCCCGAGTAAAAAATTCCTTCCATGGTATTTGATCTCACTTTCGCCTTGATGAGGTACACAAAAACTCCGTCGAAAGCTGATAGGAATAAACTGTCGCCATCAACAACCCCTTCCAAATAACGGTAGTCGCCAGATGCGGTCAGAAATGTACCATTCACAATTCCGCCATCCTGCTTGAATACGCCAACAGCAAAGGAGCTGTCTTTGGTTCCTCCTCCAAACATAACCGACCATTTGCCATCCACACTCTTGGAGGGCTCTTTGCTGCGGATGTAAAATCGCGGTCCGGCATTGTAATAGGCATGCAAAGGAATCGCTGCATTAGTAGTGCGGGTAAGGTTGATGAAATTTCCTTCTAACTCGTTCGGATTTACAACCTTCAACCGCAATTCCGATTCATATATGGGAAAGCGCACAAATACAGAATCAACTTCCATCCGAACCTCGTCAAGTAACATCTTCTCTGGTCCGTTCGCTATATGGAACACATAGGCGGAGTCGTTTTTCGAAATTTCCATCACAAAGGGCAACTCGCCTCCTGGAGTAACCAGGAACGCGCGCCAAATACCTATGGCTAGTTTTATGGTGGTGGTGATGCCGGTCATCTGAAGGGTCTATTTAATTGATGAAATTGTGCCATATAGGTCGAATGCAATTCTACGGCCCAATGCAGGATCGCTGGATGCATGGATCTCGTAAGTGCCGTTGGAGCGGTAAATCAATGTATCGGTGGATGCATGATATGGATTGCTCGTTGCTGTTACAGCCCATACACCAATCACATTTTTTTTCGAGTCGTAATCAATATGTAATTTCCGAACTGTTGCAGTCGGTTCCAATGCTTCATATTGAACAACCGTTCCCCCAGCCAGATGATTTTCTTCTCGAATTTTATAGGTCCCTCTTAATGCAGGCTTATTGATGTCGATTTCAATGAATGGAGCAAGCTCATTTTTCCAAATAGGTGCAATTATCTTTTTCTGCTCATTACCGTTTTCGGATACAATGGATTTATCCAAAACCATTCCGCTTCGCTGTAAAGAATCGGCGAGAGCCATGAAGTGTTTTTTACAGTTGAAGTAGGAGGAACCCTGCCTGATGGGTTCCACGCAACTGGAAATAGATACAATCAGTAAGATTGACGCAAACAGTTGAGCTTTTTTCATTTCATTGGCGCAGTGGTGCGCGAAAGGTAGGTATTTGCCAACGATTCCTGCCCCATATTCCTATAGGTGATTCCCATATTCATGAGCATCTTCGGATTATTGGGCTCCAGCTTTTCAACACGTTTGAAATACTCTAATGCCTGAGGCAGTTGGTTCATCACTGCATAGCAGTTGCCACTGTTCATCAGCGCATCAACACTGCTCGGATTAATCTCAAGGGCTTTTGCATAAAGGCGCAATGCTTCCATGTAATCTCCCTTTCTGGCAAACGTGTTTCCTTTGTTGTAATATGCTTGATGGAAATTGCTTTTCAAAACAATCGCTTTGTTGAAGTATATGATAGAGCTATCAATCATGCCGCTCTCAAAAAGGTAAAGTCCCTTGTTGTTGTTGGATTCCGGGTCGTCAGGATTCATAGATAATGCCCGATTTAAATCGGTCAAAGCTTCGGAGTATCGTCCAATTTTTCCATAGCATAGACCTGCAGTGGCAAACATATCGGCCGAATCGAACTCCTTGTAGCTTCTAGCCTTTTCCAAGGCAGCTACTGCTGCAGGATAGTTTTCCTGCTCTTTATAGGCAATTCCCAAATGGCGCCAAGCTTCAGAATATTCGGGCAAGATCTCAACTCCTTTCGACAAATGCATGATGGATTGATCGAGATAGTTCGACTTCGCATTAGGGTCTTTTTCTTTCAGTGCTTTCTCAAAAAGCAGGGCACTGCCGTAGGCATAGCGGATACGGGCACTTTTCGGACAAGTTTTCACATCCTGTGTCAACAAGGTATAATTGTCTTTCCAATCCGCATTGCGGTCAACGGCCTTCGCCGAAAAAGCTAAGGCCATCAACAACACGACCAACCCGAAAACTTTATTGCCCCGGAAATGATCTGCAAATTCAACCACCTCCTTGTTATGACTCACTTTGGTTAAGCGCGACAAAAGCACACAAAGCAATATCAGGAATCCCACCGAAGGCATGTACATGAACCGCTCTGCCATGGTGGACTCGATCAGTAGGAATACATTTGAAACCAAAGACATGGTTATGAATAAAAACAGGATCCCGAATCCGACAAGATCTCTGCTCCTAATGGATTTTAATGCGTAAATAAAAAGTCCAACCAAAATCATGAAAGAAACTAAAAACTGCGGAGAGCCTATTTTCGATAATGCAATTTGGTTGAAAGAATAATCAAACGACAAGGGATGCGGGAAAACCATCAACCACAAGTAGCGACCAATAATGGCCACAGCTGTGGTGAAACGGGTAAGCCAATCTGTTGCCCCAACCAACGAATTGTTTACAAGTTGAAGCGCTTCCGGTTTACCAGTATCTCCCAAGACCTGCCAACGTATAACTAGATATAAGGAAACAGAGGCCAAGAAAGGTACGGTCGCCAACGCAATTTGCTTTGTGGATACCTTGCTCGTGAAATAGGCATATAGTGGAGCGACAGCCAATAAGGTAATCGCATTTTCTTTTGAAAGCATGGCGAGGAAAAAAAGTAGCCCCGCAATTATCAATGATATGAGTTTCCCATTAGCACAATATTTACCAACCATCAACAGACTGGCAATCCCGAATAAAAGGCAAAGTATCTCATCTCTGCTTTTGATATTGGCCACCACTTCGGTATGGATGGGGTGCACGGCAAACAACAACGAAATGGCAAAAGGTACTATCAAGGGCCATCCGCTAAGCATGTGCGACATCAATAGCATCAGTAAAAAAACAGTGAGTGAAAACAATATCACATTCATTACGTGACCTGGCACCGGGTTTTCAGGAAAAAAGTGCCACTCCACAGTAAACATGGCCACCGATAATGGACGGTAAAGGTTATCGTCGCGTTCCCAAAATCCAGCACGATAAGCAGTTGTGAAAACAGCGCCCAATGAATCCAAGCCCCCTTTGGTGATCCGGTTTTTCGACATTACGGTGTCATCGTCAACCGTATAGCCATGCCCCAATGTGTTGGCATAAACGGCGAAGGCTACCGCCGCCGCAATTAATCCGCAATAAACCACATGAAGGTAGGTGTGGGGTTTTGCCAGGTCCAACAATTTGGCATCCTGCTTGACCGGTTTCAATTTCAATTTGCTCATGGAAATCTTTGAATCAATCCTTGAGGTCCATTTGCTCACCGATACCAGTCGACTTAAAACTTCCTGGAACCATGCGAGCCAAAATGCGTGGTAAAGTATCTGTCTTTCGTGTACTGATATATTTTTTGCGTCCACTTATTGAAAGCAACTCAATGCCGTTAGGCGTTCCAAGATCGAAAGCCTGACTGTACTTTTTGGCGGAAGCATAACCTTTGAATTCCACCAATCGGATTTCTCGAATATCCTCCCAAAGCATCATGGTGAAGTTTTTTTGGAATGGTGTACGCTTCACAAAAACGCCTTGTTCGTTGATGGCGGTTACTACACGCGAAAGATGAAATCGGTAAATTATATAGCAGGAAAAGAAAAACACGGCAGCCATATGCGGCCAATAGCCGAATGTGGCTGGAATGAAGGGCTGATGCTCGGTTATCTTGAACACAAACCAAACCGAAGTGATGCCAATGAAAATTACGGATAGAAAATAGGGCCATGATTTCACACGGCTCTGACGCTCATAAAAATTGTGAACGGTCTTCTTATATCCTTTTTCAGCACTCATGATTCGTGCCGCTAATTTAGTAAAACCCTTCCAACTTATAACCGGCCTCAGCTTACCCCAAAGCCTTATATTTGGATATGCAAACCATCGACATATCCATATTTCACCAATGTCAAATAATAACTGGAACGGTGCTTAAGGCTGAACCTTTTCCAGAAGCTAGAACTCCTGCAATCAAACTACTTATCGACTTCGGTCAACTTGGGCATCGCAAATCATCCGCCCAAATCACACGCAACTACTTGCCGCAAAACCTAATAGGTAGAACGGTAATTGCATTGGTGAACATTCCGCCTAGGAAAATTGCAGGGTTCCAATCCGAATGTCTTGTGCTTGGAGCGGTTGACCCCGAGTTGGGCGTGGTTTTGTTAAGCTCGGATCAGCCTGTGCCTCCAGGTACAACTATCGCATGACCTACATCATCATCCTCAAACGATTTTTATGCTTATCCTTGCCCATTCCTACGGCGTTATACCCTAAAGATTAATCATGAAGAAGTCCGTTTCGTTTCTAAAGATAGCAGGCATAGGAATTTATGTGCATTGGACTTTTTCCCTACTAATCCTCTATATCATCTATATCAACGCTCGCGCTGGATTAGACCCGGTCCAAATAAGTTGGGCGGTATTTTTCGTCTTGGCATTGTTCTCATGCGTAATTCTGCACGAACTCGGTCACGCCCTTACCGCCAAAAGGTTTGGTATCAAAACGGAAGACATAACCATGTATCCCATTGGCGGTGTGGCGAAGTTGGAACGGATACCTGAAAAGCCCAAGCAGGAACTTCTGGTCACAATTGCAGGACCATTGGTGAACGTATTTATTTTTCTTTTATTGATCCCATTCATTTATGGATTTGATTTGATGGCACCTTTGGATGCCGAATCTTCCATCATTACCCCCGAAAACTTTATCCTCAATTTGGCCATTCTGAATTTATGGCTCGCACTTTTTAATCTTATTCCTGCGTTTCCGATGGATGGCGGCAGAATACTGCGCTCGCTTTTGGCCATGCGCATCAATCGTTTGAAAGCCACAACCATTGCCGCCAACATCGGCAAGCTGCTATCGCTCGGTTTTATCATAGCCGGTTTTTTTTACAACCCCTTTTTGATTTTCATCGGAGTCTTCATCATCCTAGGAGCACATTCCGAGCTTGAGATGGTGAGAAATAAGGAGCTCGCTTCCGGTCTTACTGCAACCGATGCGATGATGTCCAAATGGTCCGAGCTAGAGTCTTCCCAACCGCTATCTGCTGCCGTTTCTTTGCTGCTGGAAAGTGAGTCAAAATCTTTCTTGGTAACGGAAAACGGAACTTATGTGGGCACACTTAATAGGGATGGCATCATCAAGGCATTGCGCGACAAAGGCGAGCAAATTTCAATAGCGGAGGTGTGTAACAGGGACCTGTCCTATGCAGACGGGCAAACACCATTGGAGGAGTTATTTGCCCGCTTCCGCGATAACCGAATACCACTGGTTTTGGTCGTGGATGCCGGTAATACTGTTGGCGTGGTTGATACGGAAAATATTGCTGAGTTGATGCTTGTGAAGCAAGCACGACAAGAACAGAAAAACACCTGACCGCTTTAGATATGGAATTCCAGTGGGGAATGCTTTTGGCAGGCATTGGCGCTTTTCTTTTTGGGATGCAATTGATGGAGCATCGATTGCGATCCCTTGCAGGGCGCGAGTTCAAATTATTTGTTAAGCGAAGCAGCGGTACTCTTTGGCGTTCACTTTTTTCTGGTGCGATTGTTACCGCAGCCTTACAAAGCAGCTCCATGGTTTCTTTGTTAGTGATGTCGCTTGCAGGTGCGGGGGTCATTGGACTTCAATCTGGAATAGGGTTGCTTTTGGGAGCGAACATAGGTACCACCATAACTGGATGGCTGGTTTCCACAATGGGCCTAAAATTCGACTTGGCGACATTGGCTTATCCGTTGCTTGCGCTAGGCGGACTCTTTGCGGTCTTTTCCAAGGAAGGAAAATGGCGAGCCATTGCTGCAGTGGTTTTTGGTTTGGCTTTGATTTTCACAGGCATAGGAATGATGCGGGATTCGTTTGCTTCCTTTTCTGAACACGCATCTGAATTGAACTTGCAGGCACATTCGCATGCCTGGTTTCTGATTTGTGGTTTGGTCGTTGCAGCCGTTTTGCATTCCAGTTCCGCAACAGTTGCACTGGCATTGACTTCCCTTTCTGCAGGCGTCGTTTCACTAGAACAATCCATGTTACTGGTAATCGGCGCGGATATGGGTACAACAGCTACGGCAGCTTTGGCAACATTGAAAGCAAATGCCATTAAGAAAAGGGTAGGATGGTCCCAGGTGTTTTTCAATGTTTTCTCAGCTCTGATGGCTTGGCTCATGCTGCCGATATATGTTTCATTGTCCAAAACTTTTGATGGCTATTTCGATTCAACCATGATTCTCGCGGCCTTTCATACATCCATGAACGTGGTGGGAATATTTTTATTCATCCCACTCATTCCTGTCTTTTCTAAGAAGATGGAGTCTTGGATCAAGGCCGACGCAGATTCCTTAACTGTAAGCATCCATGACAGCAATCCATTGGAAAGCCAATCAGCCATCGAGGCATTGGATGCCGAGTCGCACAAGTTTTTTTCACGTACGCTTTCCCTGCTTCGCGAGTTTTTCAATTTGGATGATGGTACCCCATCCAGACATGTGCGCTCGTATCCAGACCTGAAAAAATATGAGAATGAAATCGCATTGTTTGGCATCAGGGTGCAAGCAAATCAGTTAACTGAGCGTGAAGCCAAAACACTTGAGAACTCCCTAACCTCCATTCGGAATGCAGCTATTTCAGCCAAAGATGTGAAAGATATCCTACATAACATCGACGAATTGCGTTCATCAGCCTCTGATGAGTTATTCGGATTTTATCAATCCATCACCCACTGCCAAAAGGAATTCTATAACAATGTGGAGGAGGCTTTTCAACTACATGGCTCTGACAGACAGGAGTCGCTAGTCCGCTTGAAAACAATAGCCGCTGATGTCCACCGCCTGGCAGCTCAAGATGTTTACCGCCTTTTTTCCAATAAGGACCACCAAGACATCTCCGTTCCAAGCCTGCTCAACCTAGTACGTGCGATCAACAACTCCAACGAATCGCTTTTACGAGCTATCGAACCCGAATTGGAGATGCCTTCTGATAGGCGTAACGGCAATTGACGTAAATCATTTTTTTGATTGACATAGGTCATTCTTATGGCCTAATTCCGTTTCTAGTTTTGAATTGTCAATGACGCAATGCTTGGAAACCAAAACGAGGAAACCAGTGTAAATCAACATAAAATTCTAACCAATTAAAATCAAAAACATGTCAATCATCAAAAAAAATCAAGGAGGCTATCTGTCCATCCGCCCATTCTTCAATGAATTCTTCAACGACCGCGGATCACTCGAACGGTTATTCGATGGCGAGGAGTATCCAGCTGTCAACATTGTAGAAGGTGAAAAGAACTACGAAATCGAAGTGGCCGCTCCCGGCATGAAAAAGGACGATTTCAAAATCGAAATCGCCGACAGCGTGCTCACCATCTCCGCGCAGCATGAAATGGAAGAAAAGGAGGAAAAGAAAAACTACACCCGCCAAGAGTATTATTACAATTCTTTCAGCCGTTCCTTTACGCTCCCCGAAAATGCAAAGGAGGATGGACTTTCTGCCAAATATGAAAACGGAATATTGCGCCTAACGGTGGCCAAGAAGGCGGTTACTGTATCCAAGGCCCGCGAAATCGAAGTGGCTTGATTTTATCGCGGAACTTGCTAGAGGGGGCGAATAGCCCCCTTTTTGCTTTTTATACAACCTACATTCTCCGTATTTCCTAATTTGGCGAATTGCACAACCCCGCGCTTATGTTCAGAAAAAGCAATTTGTTAATCCTGTTATTCATTTACCCGTTTTGTGTCCTAGGCCAAAATACAATGGTCAATCTGATGCCCATGCCTCAACAAGTGACGTGGGGCAGCCAACGTTTTAATCTGGACCAATCGTTTCATGTGGTGCTCTCCGACCTACCAGATACACGGGCACACAAAGCCGTTTCACGTTTTTTGAGACGCTTCAATGATCGGACCCATTTGATGACCCGCATTGATCCGGCTCGGAAATCGGGAGATGTACAGGGGGTAAGCCTGGATATAAACTATCAGCGGGTTGGCAATCTGTTACCTGGCGAAGATGAATCATACGAATTAAATGTTACGGGCGACCGTGTTACACTGACTGCAATAACAGACCTAGGCGTTATTTATGGATTGGAGACCTTCCTGCAATTGGTTTCTTCAGACAGCCAAGGATATTACATCCCCGGTGTTTCCATTAAAGATCGTCCGCGATTCCCTTGGCGGGGATTACTGATAGACGTTTGTCGTCATTGGTCAACCATTGAGGTAATCAAACGCAATATCGATGGAATGTGCATGGTGAAGATGAATGTGCTCCATTTGCACTTGACCGAGGATCAAGGCTTCCGAATAGAAAGCAAGAAGCGGCCCAAGTTGCATCTGATGGGCTCCAACGGTGATTTCTACACCCAGGAACAGATGCGTGAAATCATTCGTTACGCATCCGATAGAGGCATTCGTGTAGTTCCCGAATTCGATATACCCGGTCATGCTAGTAGTTGGATGCCCGGCTACCCCGAACTGGCATCAGGCCCCGGACCACACCAAATCGAACGTAAATTCGGCGTATTCGACCCTACCATCGACCCTACAAAGAAAGGGACCTACAAGCTGCTCGACTGTTTCCTGGGTGAAATGGCCGATCTATTTCCCGATCCATACATGCATATAGGTGGCGACGAAAATAATGGCAAGCAGTGGGATAAAAATCCTCGTATTCAGGAATTCATGCGAAAGCATGGTATCAAAGACAATCATGCGCTACAAAACCATTTCAATAAGAAAGTGATGGCCATATTGAAAAAGCACGGCAAGAAAACCATCGGTTGGGATGAGATATTGCAGCCTGGCTTGCCACAAGATGCGGTCATACAATCGTGGCGAGGGAAGGAAGGACTTAAGGAGGCTACAACCAAGGGCTACCAAGTCATCCTATCCAACGGATATTATATCGACTTGTCGCAACCCACCTGGCAACACTATGCTAATGACCCTTTACCTGCTTCGCTAGGCTTAACCACCGATCAACAGCGAATGGTTTTGGGTGGCGAAGCTACCATGTGGGCTGAACTGGTGACGCCCGAAACCATCGATTCACGTATCTGGCCTCGTACCGCAGCCATCGCCGAAAGGCTATGGTCAGATGCATCGGTAAACGATGTGATGGATATGTATCAAAGGCTGGAGACGGTAAGTATCAGGTTAGAGGAGGTTGGTCTCACCCATATACGCAACCGCGATGTGATGCTTCGCCGGCTAGCACCCGGTCGCGATATAGAATCGCTGGCAAAATTGGTAGCAGTTGTTGAGCCATTGAAGGAATACAAGAGACATGCACAGGGAATACCATACAGCACCGATTTGCCCTTTTCCCGTTTGCCTGATATAGCCGTTCCGGATGCGACAACAGCAAGAAAATTCCGGTTGCTTTGCGAACAACTTGTTATGAAGCGCGACTTGTCAGTGAAGCCTGAGCTCAAAGCCATGCTGCAGTCATGGATCGAAAACCATGAAAAGTTGAGAACCACTGCAAATGGTATCCCTGCCCTTACGAATTGGATCAAGATGTCGGAAGAACTCACTAAAATTTCAAGTTTGGGATTGGAGTGCTTGGATTTTATGGATAGACGCCAAGTGATCACGGATGAATGGGCCAAGCAAGGTGCCTTATCCATTCAAGATGCACGTAAACCCTACGACGAGGCCGAGCTGATGGTAGTGGATGCAATCAACATGTTGTTCAATCACACGCTTCCAAAATAAATAACCATGATTCTTGAAGTCTGTACCGAAGGGGTGGAAATGAGTGTTGCTGCCGACCAGGCTGGTGCAACACGAATCGAGTTATGTGCGGCAATCGCTCAAGGAGGCATCACGCCAAGCGCTGGAGTCATCGAGTATGTCTGCAAATCTGTTATTTGTCCAGTTCATGTGATGATTCGCCCACGAGCAGGCGATTTCCTGTATTCGACTTACGATTTTGATGCGATGGTTGATGATGTTCGGGCCGCAAAAGCGCTAGGAGCAGAAGGAGTGGTCTTCGGCCTGCTTGACGCGGATGGATTGATCGATACGGGAAGGTGTGAACAGCTGTTGGATGTTGCCGGAGACATGAAAAAGGTTTTTCATCGAGCTTTTGATATGGCTGCTGATCCATATGGAAGTTTCAATTTGATCCAAGAACTTGGCTTTGATGTTTTACTTACTTCGGGTCGTCGACAAACAGCCAAGGATGGCATGGAAGTGATTCGTCAGCTGGTTTCAAGAAGCAATTCGAGCATTCAAATAATGGCTGGCTCTGGAGTCAATCCGAACAATGCCGCTTTGCTGGCATCAACAGGAATTCAGGCGCTGCATTTCACATGCAAGAAGGTGACCGATGGCGGGATGCGGTATCAAAACCGCGAATTGCAGTCGATGGGATCTGCCGATTATGATGAATTTGCTTTAGAGATATTTGACTTTGATAAATTCAATAACATCAAAAATGCAATTGAGGCGATTTGATTTATTGATTTTGATTTTGTTGTTGGCTTGTTCATGTAACAGCCAATTCAATAAGACTGTTAAAAGAGATGCCCCGGACTTTGTTTGGTCCCTCACTGGAAAAGACAGCATATCTGCAGATTCCTTGCGAATTGCCAATGTATCTGTTCCTGGTTTTGTGCAAAAGGAATTATTGCTTCAATCAGTTCCCGAAAATTCCAAAATCAAAACCGAAGCGCTGATTTCAAGAGGTCAGGTTATGGAGGCATCCAATCATACTTGGACCTATGAAACAGTTTTTCACGTAAGTGATACGGCACTCCAGTATGATCATGTTGATTTGGTATTTGATGGAATTGATACTTATGGCTCTGTCTATTTGAACGACTCCTTATTGGGGAATGTGAACAACATGTTCAGGCAATGGCGGTTTGCTTCGAGAAGTTTCATGAAAAAGGGGGCTAACAAGCTTCGCGTGCAACTCAAGCCGGTTGTTCCACAAGCCAACGGTCTCTTAAAACAACTTTCATATCGCATACCCTCGGGCGATCCAGTTGATCCACCTGTGTCGCCGTTCGTGCGTAAAGCGCCTTACCAGTTCGGATGGGATTGGTCGCCACGATTGCTTTCTATGGGTATTTGGAGGCCAGTGCGACTGGAGATGTATGATGGAATACGTATAGCCTCCACCTATTATTCTGTTAAGGAAATCAGTGATTCCATTGCATGGATGAATGCCCGGGTAGAATTGGATGTGAATGTGAAGCAGGCAGAAGTGGTGTTAAAGGTTGATGGAGCTTTCAAGCAATTACAGGTTCAAGGCAACGATACCGTTATCGATATAACTTTTCGGGTGCTTAACCCTAAGCTTTGGTGGCCTAATGGCATGGGCGACCAGCACCAGTATGATTTTAAGGTGTTGGCTTACGCCGATGGATTTCTGGTAGACTCAAGTGTGGTCAGAACGGGTATACGCACAACTGAACTGACCATGGAGCCTGACGATTACGGGACATCTTTCTATTTCAAAATAAACGGCAAGAAGGTCTTTGCCCAAGGAGCAAACTACGTCCCGCAGTCATTGTTGCCAGGAATTGTTGGTGATGAGGATAGGCTTCGACTACTTTCAGATGCTGCTTCCGTTGGCATGAATATGTTGCGGGTGTGGGGTGGTGGTATCTACGAGCATGATCGTTTTTATGAGTTATGTGACTCTTTGGGGCTTATGGTCTGGCAGGATTTTATGTTCGCTTGTTCCATGTATCCATCGGATTCATTGTTCTTATCAAATGTTGAAGCTGAAGTCGAATATCAAGTCAAGCGACTTAGGAACCATCCATCTTTGGTGGTTTGGTGCGGAAACAATGAGTCAGACGTGGCGTGGAAGAATTGGGGCTGGCAGAAGCAATATGGCATTACCCCCGCCGATTCAAGTACCATAAGAAAAGGTTATGAGAACATATTTCAGGGAATTATTCCTAGAATCATGGTTGAAGCTGCACCTTCGCAACCATATATCCATACATCGCCTCTGAGCAATTGGGGTAAGAAGCAAAATTTTGCTCATCTGAATATGCATTACTGGGGCGTTTGGCACGGCGAGGAACCCATCGATTCGTTCAAAGTGAATATTCCCAGATTCATGTCGGAGTATGGAATGCAGTCGTTTCCTTCCTCCAACAAAATGGTTGAAGCAAACAAAGGCTTTATTCCGGATCTTGACGGGGCATTTATAGCCAACAGACAAAAGAGCTACAAAGGCAATAAGTTGCTTTTAAAATACATCGAGGAAAAATACGGGCCTGTTCGTTCTACTGAGGACCTTTGCTATTTGTCGCAGCTTCATCAAGCAGATGCTATGACAGCGGCCATCGAAAGCCATAGGATGGAATATCCGCGATGTATGGGAACGTTGTATTGGCAGTTGAATGATGTTTGGAATGGGGCTTCTTGGAGTACAATTGAGGAGGATGGCACTTGGAAGGCGGCCCACTATGCTCTGAAGAGGTTGTATGCTCCTGCATTAATATCACATCGGCTTGTAAACGGCCGAGCCGAAATTTGGTATCAAACCCATGCCCCATCCGAATCGGATTTGAAATTGGAATGCAGTTTGTCGGATTTGGATGGTAAGCCGAAAAATACCCAATTGATCCCATTTAGGGACACAACGAACCTCCCGCGTTTGCTGTTATCCATTGAAATGGATTCGTTATTAAGAGGATGGCCTATAAATAATGCTTATTGGCACATCAAAGTCCTTTCAAATGAACAGGTGTTGACAGAAACGGTCGCTCTTTTTACGGAGCCAAGCAAATTGGAATTGAAAAAACCCGAACCGGAATTCGTTTTCAGACGAGAGAATAATGGTTCTTTGATCAAATTGGGGATTCGCTCCAATACTTTTGCAAAAGGATTTGAGGTTTCCTTTGTAGGAATTTCTGGAAGGTACTCAGATAACTTTTTGGACCTGGTTCCTGGGTTATGGTATTGGATCAGTATTGAACCCAGCGATTCCAAGAGCAATACCGAACCTGAATTTAAATTCAATTGGCAGTCTTTTCGTTTCTCCAATTGAAAATGCGTCTTTGTTTTTTAAATTATTTCTAGACCCATACGATTAAGCTAGATTTAGTTTAATTCGCATTTTCAAACCGGATTGTTTGTTTCATATGATAAAAAGCGCTGTTGTTGTTTTTGCTCTGATTTCTTGGGTATTGTTTGGTTCATTCTCCTATCACTCTGAGCTGGATTCGTCAGTTGAAATAAGGGTTGTGGTAAAGGGAATAAAACCAGTTACGGGAAACATTGGCCTGTTGTTGTTCAAATCCAAGGAAGGATTTCCCGGGGATAGGGATAAATCCATTATGCAGGCCAAGATCATAGTAAAGTCGGGTTCAATGGAGTATCTTTTCTCAGGACTTTCACCTGGCCGATATGCGGTATCCATCGTTCATGATGCCAATAATAACGGCAAGTTGGACACCAATTTCATGGGAATTCCAAAAGAGGGGTATGGGGTGTCAAACAATGCAATAAACAGTTTTGGTCCGCCCCGTTTTGATGAGTCCTCCTTTGTGATTAGCACTGGCAGTCTACTCACAGAAATCAAGGTTCATTATTGAGTTAATTTTGAAACCAATTGTAATATTTTGGTAATTATGCGGTTGAGTGTTGACAAAATGGTAACACAAATGCTTGAGACCTAGTGTTTCTTATGAATTTGTTAATAATGAGCCTCCTTTGGTCTGACGCGTAATAATTTATTATTTTTGCCGTTCCTAAATTCATAGAATATTCAATTTCATTCACTTATAGAAAAATAATCAGTTAAGCCAAACTCTTATAAAAATCATTTAAATGGAAAAGAATTCCTCCAAAAACTCTAATTTATCCAACTTGATCGCTTATTTGGCAATCCCATTGTCATTGGCCATTTGCTTTGTGCTGTTTGAGTTTGTGCTCGGTAGCCCTTCCAACTTTATCGAAAACAATCCTGCTAATAACCCCCTTCCAGGAAACTATCTTGGGATCATCTACAAAGGTGGATACGTTGTTCCAATTTTGATGGGAACCGTATTGATTGCATTGGTGTTCTGCGTTGAGCGTTTCCTTTCTATCAGCAGGTCTCAAGGTAAACGTAGTGCTGAACAGTTTTTAGGGGATATCCGAAATTTGGTTGCACAGGGCAATTTGGACCAGGCCATTAAGGCTTGTCAAGAACAAAAAGGTTCGTTGGGCAATGTAATTCATGCTGGACTGGTTACCTACCAGCAAATGAGCAAGGATACGGCTTTGGACAAGGAGCAAAAACTTGCCGCCATTCAAAAAAGCATCGAGGAAACCACCTCTTTGGAAATGCCTATGCTATCTAAAAACCTTTCCATAATTTCCACTATTGCTTCTACAGCTACACTGATTGGTCTGTTCGGTACGGTATTGGGTATGATTAAGGCCTTTGCTGCGATGGCAACCGCTGGAGCCCCTGATGCTGTTGCGTTGGCAAATGGTATCTCTGAGGCTCTGATAAACACCGCTCTTGGAATCGGAGGCTCAGCCATTGCAATTATCATGTACAACTTCTTCACCACCAAGATCGACGCCATCACATACGGTATTGATGAAGCGGGTTACAGCATCGTTCAAAGCTTCTCCGCGAAACACTGATAACCCACAAAACTGATGCCTAAGGTTTCTTATCCACGGTCATCTCCAGTATTGGACATGACCCCCATGGTGGATCTGGCGTTTCTGCTGGTAACATTCTTCATGCTTACCACCAAATTCAGGGCTGATGAGCCAGTAGTGGTTGATACACCATCTTCCATATCTGAAATCAAGCTACCAGACATCGACATCATGACCATCACCATTGATCCCAATGGTGGTTGCTTCTTCAATATCGACGGTCAATCAAATCGCGAACAAGTGCTCATGAAAATGGGGGAACGCTACAACATCCAATTCACAGCAAGTGAGTTGAAGCGTTTCTCCGTAATGACTTCTTTCGGCGTACCAGTTACTGAACTGAAAAGACTTCTCCCTTTGGATGAGGAAGGCCGCAAGAAGATCAAACAGTCAGGAGTGCCTATGGATTCCACCAACAACCAGCTTTCCGATTGGATTCGTTTCAGCCGTTTGCAAAATCCCCAGTTCCGCATTGCTGTAAAGGGTGATCGCGAAACGGACTATAAAACCGTTAAGCGCGTAATCGACATCCTACAGGAGAACAAGGTCAACAAATTCAACCTCATCACCAATCTTGAACAAACCAATTAATTACAGCAAGGCACAATGGCTCAACTGAATACCGAACAAGGCGGTGATGGAAAAAAGGATGGCAAGGTCAAACAGAAGAAGTCATCCACACACATCGATATGACCCCGATGGTCGACTTGGCGTTCCTGCTGTTGACCTTTTTCATGTTAACCACTACCTTCAGTAAACCCAAAACCATGGAGGTTAACATGCCCGTTAAACCGGATAACGAAGAGCAACAGCAGAAAGTGGCTGAATCTTTAACATTAACGGTACTATTGGGCAAAGATGATAAAGTGGTATGGTATCAAGGTGTCGACAACCCTACTCCAATGATTACCGACCTTTCTGCTACGGGTCTAAGGAAAACACTAATGCAGAAGAATTCTAGGGTTTTTACCAAGGCAGAGGCTTTGCGTGACTCCTTAAATAAGGGATTCATCAAGACCCCAGACTACAAAAAGAGGCTTGGTGAAATCAAACAAGACAAATTGGGACTAATAGTTTTGATCAAGTCTATGGAAAATGCCAACTACGAGAATCTTGTGGATGTACTCGATGAGATGGCGGTTTGTCACATTGGCCGTTACGCAATTGTAGACATTACCCCAGTCGAGATAGAAATGATCGAAAAAATCTAAATCCACAACACTATGAGAGTCGCTTGGGATAATTGTATTAACGAAAACCGCGTAGAGCTGGTTTTCGCTGGCCGTAATAAAGATTATGGCGCTTACGAGATCAGAAAAAAGTATAGCAAGACACTGTTGTTGGCTTTTGTATCATCAACGGTAGCCGTCATTCTTTTTATCTGCATGCCTTTGATATTGAAGTTGATAAATGAAAATGTGGGGCAAAACGATGCTTTCACCGAAACCGAGGTTACTTTGATGCAGCCTCCACCAATTGATGAAACCCAGCCACCACCACCTCCTGTTCCTCCTCCACCTCCTGTACAACAAACGATCAAGTTTACACCTCCCGTTGTTGTTAAAGACGAAGAGGTTCCAGACGATGAACCACCTCCCACACAAGAAGAGTTGAAAGACGTGGCCGCTGGTGTTGTAACGCAAGAAGGTGACCCTGATGCCATTGATCTTCCAGATGAGCCTGTAGTTGAAGCACCACCAGAGATTTTTACCATCGTAGAGGAAATGCCAAGCTTCCCCGGCGGTGAGTCATCCCTAGTAAAGTATCTGTCCGATAACATTAAATACCCTGCAATTGCTCGTGAAAACGGCATCACAGGAACTGTTTACGTTACTTTCCAAGTTGGAAAGGAAGGTAAAGTGGCTGAAGCCAAGGTGCTTCGTGGAATCGGTGGGGGTTGCGATGAAGAGGCCTTAAGGGTTGTTAGGTCCATGCCCGCCTGGCGTGCCGGTAAACAGCGCGGACAGTCAGTGATCGTACAATACAACCTGCCCATTAGGTTCTCCTTGAAGTGATGTTTCCAGGTGGGATTTTCAAATCCCTGGTGTACCAAATTACTTTGGCCTCCGTTTATCTGATAGCTGGACTCCTTTTGGTTTTCAGTGAACAGAGTCAGAAGCAAGGATTCTCTGCAATTGGTTGGGTTTTGGTTGCGTATGGTTTATTCAGGCTTGTTACAGCTGCAATTCATCGTTTTCGAAAATGAAAATCCGTAATTTTTTTCTTCTGGCATGGAGTTGCTGGTTCATGATTTCATCTTGTTCCCCTGGAAATCAAAACCAAGAATAAGATAGGGGTGACCCGCTGTCAGGATATTTTACCATTGCCACCGATCCTGCATATTTGCCACTTATAAAGGTTTTAGCAGAAACCTACATGGGACTTTACCCATTGGTTGCAATAAAAATAGACTCGTCGAAAACCGGAAATCCATACCAATGGACCGTTGATTCCACCATCAGGATGGTGGTCACTGGAATTGATTTGTCTGAAAAGGATTCAATGGCTTTGGTTAATCGCGGACTAGTGGTAAAGGTTTCACCTATTGCTGCTGACGGATTAGTGCTCATCGCCTCAAAATCATCCGAGGCGGATTCGTCCAAATCCTTTTCGTTACGGCACGATAGTTGTTTTCACTTCAATGGAATTGAATCCGACAACACCATGTTCACCGATAAATATACTTCCGAAAACAATTTTTATCTTTCACGAAAGGTTTCTTCCAGCTGCAAAGTTCGTTGGATTGCCATGTCATCGCAAGAAGCCATCATCGATAGTATTGCTCTGGATAGGACTTCCGTGGGAATTGTATCATGGAATTATCTTTGTGAACGCAAGTCACCCTCGGTTAAAAACCGCCTAAATAAAGTAGATGTCATTCCGTTTATGGATAGCCTATCTAATAGGATTTTCCCTTCACAATCTACCTTGTTCAGCGGCACATATCCTTTGACACGACCGGTATGGATGGTAACATCCGAGCCTTTCGCCGGACCAGCCACAGGCTTTGCTGCTTGGGTGGCTAGCTCCGAGGGGCAGCGAGTTATTAGACTGTTCGGCGGCGCTCCAATTCGCATCCCGCCAAGAGAAATACAAATCAGCAATCAAAACTTTTAAGTCATGAAAACCAGACTGATCATTTCAATTTATGTATGGCTTAGTTGTTCAGCTTTAGCCATCGGACAAGACTATGCACTTTGCAACCAGTACACTGAAATAGGAGACTTTGCAAAAGCCAGACAATGCCTATATGCATATAAGGGTGTAAACGATCCTGGTGCACTTTGCTTTTACAAAATGAACCTAGCCATCAACGAGGGGGATGGAACCGCAGCAAAAGCATTGTATGCGGAATCCGAGAAGCTTTCTGCAACGGATCCTTATGTGCTGGGAACAAAGGCGGTTTATATAGTATACAGCAACAATGCGGAAGCCGCCAAGGTTGTTTTCGATCCTATTTACAAGAGCCACAAAAATGTTTCTCCTGTTTTTATGATGGAAGTTGTACGTGCATTCTTCAAGTTCAAGTCGAAGGATCTACAATATGCATCAGCATGGATTGATATGTTGGAAAAGGAAATCAAACAGCCCAATGCCGATTGGTTGATCCTTAAAGGCGATTATTTCGCATCACAAGGCGACCATGGAACCGCGCTTAATTTTTACAACAAAGCCATTGACGCTGATTCCAAAAAAGCCACTTCATATCATAGAAAGGGGATTGCTTACAGACGCATAAAGAACCATTCCGCTTCCATGTCGGAATTGGAAACCGCCCTCAAGCTTAATCCGGAATTCACCATGGCCATACTGAACAAGGCCGAGGTGCATTTTGACCTTGGGGAAGTTGATCAAGGAATACGCGCCTATGCGGAATATTTCAATAGGGCTCCCGAAGACATGCGCGCAAGGATTCAATTTGCAAGAAGTCTTTTTGGCGCTAAACGTTACAAGGAATCTGAGGAAGCCGCATTGTATGTTTTGAACCGCGATTCTTCAAACTTGTCCGCTCTTAAACTGCTATCATATGCGAATTACGAACTAGGGAAGTTTTCTGATGGATTGAAGCATATGGAATCATTTCTTTCGAAGGCCGACTCTTCACTTATCCAATCCAGGGATTACGAATACCTCTCGAAGTATTACCAGAAAAACAATTCAGATTCCCTTGCAATAAATGCACTTCGCAAGGCATTGACTTATGATGATGCTGATGCAGGCTTGTACTCGGAAGCAGGAACGTTGATGATGAAGAAAAGTCGCTTTGCTGATGCGTTTGACCTATACAAGTCCAAGTCAGCCAAGTTTCCGTTGACTTCTGCCGACAATTATAGTTATGGCCGGGCCGCATTGATGCTGCAAAATTATGCGACTGCGGATTCGATATTCACCAGAGTCTGTGAATTGCAACCCAATTGGGCTCCTGGATTCCTTATGAAAGCAAAAACGTCGGCAAACCTGGACCCTACTTCTGTCGAAGGGCGCGCATTCCCGTTCTACGAAAAATACGTTACCCTAGCTGAAGCTGATAGCGCCAACCCCGACAAATACAAGGCGGGTCTGTTGGAATCATATCGCTATATGGGCTACTATTATTTCCTCAAAAAGGACAACGCTACTTCCAAGTCATTTTGGAGAAAAGTGCTCGTAATAGATCCGAACGACAAACAGGCTACAGATGTTTTAAAAGACCTATAACCTTAGCGGTTAGGTTTTGAATCTGCCTTGACCAAACGGAATCCAATTACTGGATAATTCAGTTTTGGGTCAGTATAATATCTGGACGTGTTTATAGAAAATCTTGAGGAATCATTATAAGATCCCCCTCGGAAAACACGCATAAACCCTTTGTCTGGTCCCTTTGGATTTTTCATTTTGGTTGAATCTGTTCGGTAATCTGAATAGAAGTCACTACACCATTCCCAAACATTGCCACTCATGTCGTATATCCCAATTTCATTGGGATGTAATTTGCCAACTGGTTGTATTCTTCCTTTACTGTTTGCGCGATGCCATGCTACAGAGTCGGCATCGTTGGAGCCGCTAAAAACAAAACCACTTCCTAATCTCCCGCCTTTTGCAGCGAATTCCCACTCGGCCTCTGTAGGTAGTCGGTATGTTTTTCCTGTAATAACGTTTATTTTTTCAATGAAGCTTTGGCAGTCAAACCAGGAAACTCCAGCCACCGGTAGATCCTCCCATGTGGAGTCTGTGCTGGGGTTTTCTCCCATAACAACTGTGTAAAGTTTTTGGGTCACCTCCTTTGATTGCAAATAAAAGCCATCCACAACCACAGCATGAGGCACGTGGGTAATATGTCCAGTGGAATCCAGTAAGGTGTCGCCCATCATGTAAGTGCCGCCTTCAACAAGTTGGAAATCCCCCAATAGGGCCTCCACAGTTGCTTTGTCGGGCAAAGGTTCGCCACAGCTTTTGCCGATCAAGGCAAGAATTAAAAATGGCAATGCTGATCGTAATCGCATTTTGTAGGCTGTGACTTGAATCAGTTCCGAACTCGGATCTCTGTCATATTCAGGATCGATTCGAAGATGATCCTTCCGTCGGTATTGCTCAATATATTATCGGATGCCCTCTCTGGATGCGGCATCATCCCAAATACATTACGTTGATTGTTGCAAACACCGGCGATGTGATTGGTTGCTCCATTGGGATTGAATGCGTCTCCCGTTTGTCCTTGTTCATCACAGTACCTGAATAATACCTGGTCGTTTTTTTCAATGGATTGGATGGTGGCCTCATCAGCGAAAAACCTACCCTCACCATGGGCAATTGGAACCTTGATTACTTGTCCTACACGCATCTTTGATGTCAACAGTGATTCATCGGTTTCACAACGCAAATAGGTGTTCTTGCAAATGAATTTTCGAGTGTCGTTATGCAACAATGCACCAGGAAGCAATCTGGCTTCCGTCAGTATTTGAAATCCGTTGCATATACCCATTACAAACCCTCCCTTGTCGGCGAACTCCATCACTTCCTGCATGATGGGTGAAAATCGAGCGATCGCTCCCGAGCGTAAATAATCGCCATAAGAAAACCCTCCTGGAAGTACGATAAAATCGCAACCTTGTAAGTCGTGGTCTTTATGCCAAAGCATAACGGTTTTTTGTCCCATCACATGCTGAAGTACATGTTGCATATCACGATCACAATTGGAGCCAGGGAAAACTACTATACCGAATTTCATTTTTGGTTTTGCTTTTTACAAAATTACATCATTCCTATGACTTTTAAGACGCTGAAAATCAGGCCATAGCAGTTGAGTCTCCCTTGGTATGTAAATCTATAGGCTCTTTCCTGTATCTTCGCCATAGCTACCTGAAAGTCAATGCCCACCGAAAAGGAAATACCAACTGATGCTTCGGAAAGCCTGGAGAACCTTCAAAAGGTGCGACAGGATTTATTGAAGCAATTGGATGAAACTCAAAATGAAGAGGCTTCAGCACCAAAGTTTTCTATGTACTCTTCTCCTAGAAATTACAGGCAAGACGAGCTGTACTGTGGATTGGAAGAGCACACCCTCGAAGGTCGTTTTAGCAACAACTGATATCGTTTCTTTGATACTACCTCTGCTGTTGGTATTTTTGAGGCCGACTTCACCCTTAATATGTTCATAGAAACTCCCGGTCACATTTCAGGAACCCGCAAAGGAGCCATTGAGGTAATTTGCGGCTCCATGTTTTCCGGAAAAACCGAGGAGTTGATTCGAAGGCTTAAAAGGGCCCGCATCGCCAAACAGAAAGTCGAAATTTTCAAGCCAATGATTGATCAGCGTTACGATGAACAAAACATTGTTTCGCATGACGCCAATACAATCGTTTCAACACCGTTACCCGCATCTGCAAACATTCTGCTGATGTGCAATGATGTGGATGTGATCGGGATTGATGAAGCTCAGTTTTTTGATAGTGGTTTGCCTTCTGTTTGTGAACAGTTAGCCAATCAAGGCATTCGCGTAATCGTTGCGGGTTTGGATATGGATTATTTGGGGAATCCTTTCGGACCAATGCCTAATCTGCTTGCAATAGCCGATTACATCACCAAGGTGCATGCTATTTGCATGGATTGTGGCGATTTGGCCAATCATTCACATCGGACAATCAATGAAAACGGCCTTGTTTTATTGGGAGAAAAGGAAAGCTATATTCCTCTTTGCCGATCCTGTTTTGTAAAGGCCAGGGCTAAACAATAGAAAGACATATCCGCTATGTTCAAGTATGTCATTTCGGAACTTGCAACTATGGCCGGAGGACGGTTGGTCGGTAACGTTGATAATGTAGAGCCCATACGTCATCTGCTAACCGATAGCCGCAAGATCATGGCTCCATCTTCATCATTGTTTTTCGCGATGAAAGGAGATAGGCGTGATGGTCACGAGTTCATACCGGAATTGTATGCAGCAGGCGTTCGCTCTTTTGTGGTTTGTGATGAGTCTGCCGCTGTTGCATATCCCGCTGCATGTTTCTTGGTGGTTAATGATACGTTGACGACTCTTCAAAAAATTGCAGCTGCGCACCGCAATAAGTTCAAGTATCCAGTTGTAGCCATTACCGGTAGCAACGGAAAAACGATAGTGAAGGAATGGCTTTATCAGCTATTGCGCGACAACTACCATATTGTACGCAGCCCCAAGAGTTATAACTCGCAAATCGGTGTGCCACTTTCGGTATGGGATATGCAAGAGTCCAATTCATTGGCAATATTTGAAGCGGGCATTTCGGAGCCTGGCGAAATGGAGAAGCTGGGTCAGGTTATTCATCCTGACATAGGGGTATTCACAAATCTCGGATCCGCACATGACGAGAACTTTTCTGGAATGGAGCAAAAGGCCCAGGAGAAACTGAGGCTTTTTTCCCATTGTAAAAAGCTCATATATTGCCGCGATTATTTACTCATATCGGATGCTATAAACCAAGCCGACTTTCTGCCAACCGACTTGGAGTTTTTTACTTGGTCCAAAAGGCAAAACGCCGATTTGCAAATTGGAAGGATCAACCGTGATAAGGGTGAAACCGAAATTCAAGGAATTCATCGTAGCAGGTTTATTCACATACGAATTCCTTTCACCGATGATGCTTCCATCGAAAACGCCATACATTGCTGGGCGCTGATGCTCTTGTTGGGTATCGATTCCGAAACCATCACCGAAAGGATGGCATCGCTCAGCCCGGTAGCCATGCGACTAGAGATGAAGGAAGGTGTAAGCAATTGCTCCATCATCAACGACAGCTATAATTCCGACATCGGTTCGCTCACCATCGCTTTGGATTTCCTAAACCAGCAGAAACAACATCCCAAGCGGACGTTGATCCTATCAGACATTCTTCAGAGTGGAAAAGACGAGTCGTTGTTGTACGCTGAAGTTAGCGATCTGCTCCAGAAAAAGCAGGTGGGGCGGTTAATAGGAATCGGTCCTGCCATATCCAGACAGGCATCACGTTTCAAATGCGACGCGGTTTTTTATTCCGATACCGAGGCATTTCTTCACGAATTGCATTCTGGACTTTTTTCCAATGAAACCATTTTGCTTAAGGGCGCACGTACATTCGGGTTTGAACGTATTGTTCGGATGCTGCAAAAGAAGGCCCATGAAACCGTTTTGGAAATCAATCTAAATTCTGTTGTCCATAATCTGAATTTTTACAAATCACGGTTAAGTCCGGAAACGGGAATAATGGTGATGGTAAAGGCGTTTTCCTATGGCAGTGGAAGCTTCGAAATCGCCAATCTTTTACAATTCCACCGGGTAGAGTATTTGGCAGTCGCTTACGCGGATGAGGGCGTTGAACTTCGCAAGGCCGGCATCACCTTGCCGATTATGGTGATGAGTCCTGAAGAACAGAGTTTTGATTCCATGGTGGATTACAATTTGGAGCCGGAGATTTATAACTTCAGGACATTGGGGCAGTTCAGCGATGCAGTACGTAAGAAGCGCCAGGGCGGGGAGCCTTTCCCCATACACCTGAAGCTAGATACAGGCATGCGTAGGCTGGGTTTTGTAGAGGATGAAATCAATGAATTAGTGGTTCGCATCATGAACCAAAAGCATCTGCGTGTTATATCCGTGTTCACCCATTTGGTGGCAAGTGATGAATCTTCGCATGACGCATTCACAAACAGCCAAGCGGCCCGTTTCAACAGCATGGCAGACGCCATCACCACGCATTTTTCGCATCGCGTTAAGCGGCACGTATTGAATTCCGCAGGTATTTTACGCTTCCCGGAGTATCAATTCGACATGGTGAGGTTGGGTATTGGGTTGCATGGTATAGCAGCCACTATGCATGAGCAAAAGCAACTGGAATTCGTTTCAACGCTTCGAACGACCGTCTCACAGATAAAATCCGTTAAGGCGGGTGAAACTGTCGGATATTCAAGAAGGGGTGTGATAGAACGTGATGCTCAAATCGCAACGGTTGGTATCGGATATGCGGATGGTTTACATAGACGACTATCCAATGGCAAAGGTTTTATGGTTGTGGCAGGTAGAAAATGCCCCATAGTGGGTAGCATTTGCATGGACATGACCATGATAGATGTCACTGGGTTGGATGTGCACGAAGGCGATGAAGTGTTTGTTTTCGGTCCAGGTTATAGCATTGTGGAAATGGCCAAAGATTTGGAATCGATACCGTATGAAGTGCTTACATCCGTTTCACAACGGGTTAAGAGGGTTTATTTCCACGAATGATGACGGAAATCCGCTAGACCCTTGAGGGGAACCGCCTATCTCGGAACCTTAGGAAAAAATCCTCCACATATTTCTTGATCAAGAAACCCAGGTATACACTTGCAGTGGATGTGATTGCGAAATCCATCCATGCGGGTAAATCCAAATCTAGTTGCGACATGAGATTATGGAAGACCCTATTGATGAATGTATGGATTACATAAATGGAGTAGGATGCGATTCCGATTCTTGCAATCTGCTTTTTGAGCACATTCCACCAGCCAGTCTCATCAGGCTTGTGGTTTGATTCAATTGATAAAACCAAAAGGAGCATGAAGGAAAAAGCTATGTAAAGCATGGTAAATCCCCATGTTCTCACGAACACGGAGGTTTGAACATCCAAGTACGGCGTCCATGACAGCAAGAGCAAGGATGTGATACCCAATAACAGTTTGTGTTTTCTTACAAATCCCATCAGCTTTTCAAAGTGGAATTGAAATAAGTAGGCGATGAACACTCCAGCCATGAGGGAATCAATTCGCAGGTGTGTAAGCGTTTGATTTCGGGCGAAATCATCCGGATTTAAAGCGTTTGATGATACGCGCATCAATAAACATGCAACGAATATGAAAACAGACAGCCCTATAAAATACGGAGAGGATGCTTTGCTTTTCCTGGATTTTGATGGAAGCGTATTGTAAAGCATGAATGATAGTGCAAGCAACAGATAGAAGTGTTCTTCAATAGCCAACGACCAGCTTGCATGGTATGCATACCCCCAGCCATTAACATAGTTCTGCAGGAAAAACAAATCCGCCAGCACTAGATTGATATCTAATGTTTGCGTAGCAATCCATATATAGGGTAGGTAAAAGATATAATAGATAGGATAAATTTTTAGTCCTCGCCGTATTAGAAAACGAGCCAAATCTGCTTTTCCCGTTTCTTGTTGTTCCTTAAATAATATTCCAGCAACTAGAAAACCGCTCAACACAAAAAACAGGTCAACCCCGATCCAGCCCATATGGTAGCTGAAATCGTTGATGGGTTGATGTCGAAGCAATACTAAAGTAATGGCGATTCCCCTCAAGTAATCCAATCCATGTGACCTTGAAGCGCTCATCAACGGCTATAAAAATGAGGCTTCATAAGTCAGCAAAGTATTAGAACGTAAATCCCGTTTGGGAGGCAAGTAAGCAGAGAACGATAATCAGGAAATAGAGCTCACTCCACCATTTCTTTTTACCAATTAGAAAATAATAGGAAACCGTGGTGGCAAACGGTATCGACATAAAATAGTATCCGTAACTGTGGTCTTTGCCACTAGCCCAAACACCGATTAAAATGAAAAGCAATAACAGAAACACCGTTTGCTGATACATCCTCACACGGGTCGCGTTCTTGTAAAAGTTGCGGTTGATTCGCCACACGGAAAGAATCATGGTCACGACTACCATGGAGATGAATATCCCTTCTTTTTTGATGAGCTCAATAGGATTCAATTGGAATTCGAGTCGGGATAAAGGAAAGAGGAGCTCCCCAATTGGACCTTTGTCAAGCAAGAACAGACACACGAACGCTATTAAGAAAGGTGTGCAAAAACCGATCAGCAACACAACAATATCACGAAGGTTGATGGGCTTTAGGATAAACACGGCAATCAACAAAAAAGGAATCAACCATATGGCTTGAAACCAGAAAAGAGTGGAAACGCCAGCCAAGAATGCCGAATCGAATACCAAGCTTAATGGGTTGGGGTTTTTATAGATTTTGAAAAGCTTGTCTAGTATGATTATCGTGAAGGAAATTACGGGCATGACAGGGTTCAAGGAAAGAAAAACTGGCAAGGATGTAGCGAAAATGATAAACAGCAGCAAAGGCAATAACGACTTCTTGTAAAGCACCTCGTGGTTGGCAACCACGGTGTTCCAATGATAGGCTTGTGATCCGATCAATAGGAAGATGATAGTCCCGATACTCCATCTGGGTAGTAAGGCAATAGCTGAGGTGAAAATCTGGTAAAGCGGCATGCTTTCCGAAGGATCAATCGCCACTTCAAAACGCCCCCAAGCGATTAGGGCCGCCCCCAACATCATCAGCGCTAACAAATAACCAACCGGACTTGAATCCTTGAAGAACCTGATAATCATGTATTTAAATAATTAATTAGGTTGGATTCCAAAGGTAGGTATTGGTGTTTGCTGTGGATTCAAAAATCAGTTAATTTTGGGGAAAATTAGAAAAGTCATGGATGCTGTCTGGTATGGAATAGCCGATTTGTTTGAATGGATTTTTGCTGTGGCAAAACCCTTCGGAAGAATTATGAATATCTTCTTCATCGCCGTAGGTTTTATTGGTACGTTCTACTGGTTGTGGTACGGAGAGCAAGTCCGTAAGGGAGGCCGTAATTACCTTTCTGAGAACAAGTGACAATACATCGGCCATTCATCCAATCGGATGGCCCTGCATATTTTCCCTCAGTGTGTGGCGACTCCCTTTAAGTCGTTGCCTATATCCCTTCTGAAATATTTCCCTTCGAATGAGATGGTGTCTGCGCATGCCATTGATTTTTTTTGCGCTTCCTCAATAGATGAGGCCATAGAGGTGATGGCCAACACCCTTCCACCAGATGTTACAATGGCACCTTCTTTTTGGGAGGTACCAGCATGAAAAACGATACTTTCGGGACAGGAATCCAATCCGTGAATGGGTTTCCCTTTTTCTATGTCGCCTGGGTAGCCCTTGGAGGCCATGATAACGGTTAATGCGGTTTCCGTAGCTACATCCAATTGTACTTTATCCAAGCGTAAGTTTACGGTGTCTTCAAACAATTGTACCAAATCGTTTTTAATTCTAGGTATCACCACCTCAGTTTCAGGGTCGCCCATGCGAGCGTTGTATTCAATCACAAACGGTTCTCCATCCACATTCATCAAGCCGATGAAAACAAAACCCGTATAAGGAATATCTTCTTTGTTAAGTCCGTCGATTGTAGGCCTTACTATCCGGTTTTCTACTTTCTGCATGAATATGGTGTCAGCGAAAGGAACTGGGGAAACGGCTCCCATTCCACCTGTGTTCGGACCGGTATCGCCCTCTCCGATGCGTTTGTAATCTTTGGCTTCAGGCAAAATCACATATTGTTTGCCGTTGGTTAAAACGAAAACGCTTAGTTCTATACCCTTCAAAAACTCTTCGATAACCACAGTGGAGGAAGCATTTCCGAATTTCGAATCCACCAACATGGCATGTAATTCCCCTTTGGCCTCTTCAAGATCATGAATGATCAGCACGCCTTTTCCTGCAGCCAAGCCATCTGCTTTGAGTACGTAAGGTGCTTGGAGTGTTTCCAGGAATTGGTAGCCATCATGAATTGTTGACGCGTCAAAAGTGGCATAGCGCGCCGTTGGTACCGAGTTCCGGATCATGAATCTCTTTGAAAAATCCTTGCTGCCTTCCAACATGGCGCCTGCTTTTCCCGGTCCGATAACCATCACATGCTTCAAGGCAGCATCCTGCTCGAAAAAGTCGCGCACACCCTTCACCAATGGGTCCTCAGGCCCCACCACCAACATGCGGATATCGTGTTCTAAAACAGTTTTTTTCAGGCCATCGAAATCCGTTCCGGATATTGGCAAGTTGATGCCGAAACGCTGGCTGCCTACGTTTCCTGGAGCTATGAATAGTTTATCACATTTCGGGCTCTGCGCAAGCTTCCAAGCAATGGCGTTTTCCCTTCCTCCTGATCCGATGAGTAGGATATTCATAAATGGGTGGTATTATGGAATTGTAGGAATTGTCAGAGGGGAATGTTGCCGTGTTTTTTCTTGGGTAAATTCGCCACTTTGTTTTCGAGCATCTTGAACGCCTTGATGAGTTTTTGCCGCGTCTCTTCGGGTCGAATCACCTCATCCACATAGCCATGTTCAGCGGCTTTATACGGATTGGCAAACATATCCGTGTATTCTTTTTCCTTCTCCTTGAGTTTTGCTTCTGGTTGATCGGCTTCGCTGATTTCCTTCCGGAAGATGATTTCTGCGGCACCTTTGGCTCCCATTACGGCTATTTCAGCAGTGGGCCAAGCATAATTCATATCAGCGCCGATGTGTTTGGAGTTCATAACATCGTAAGCTCCTCCGTAAGCTTTGCGTGTTATCACGGTGATACGCGGAACCGTTGCTTCGCAGAATGCGTAAAGCAACTTGGCACCATTGGTTATGATTCCATTCCATTCTTGGTCGGTGCCAGGCAGGAATCCGGGAACATCTTCAAAAACCAAAAGCGGAACATTGAAGGAGTCGCAAAATCTGACAAAACGCGCGGCTTTGGTGGAGGCTTGGATGTCTAGTACTCCTGCCAAGAAAGCCGGCTGGTTGGCGACTACGCCTATGCTTCTGCCTCCAATACGAGCGAATCCGACTACAATATTCTCGGCGAAATTTTTGTGCACTTCAAAGAAGCTTCC
Source organism: Bacteroidota bacterium (assembly GCA_046340555.1). GTDB lineage: Bacteria > Bacteroidota > Bacteroidia > AKYH767-A > OLB10 > JALRAP01. The sequence continues at coordinate 3,718 of JBKDSL010000128.1, read as the reverse complement.
CTCATCAATCACATGATTCATTACCTCGCGTATATCATAAGGTTGATTGGGGTTATCAGGTATGATACCTTGTAGGGCGATCCTGGTTTCATCACTGGCCTCATAGTGCAGGAAAGGTGGCTCGTCTTCGCAATTGGAAGGGATATAGCTTAACAGTGTTTTGATGTTGTTGATGCATTCGATCTCATTGGCGCATGAAAAATGAGTCACACCGGATTTGGTAGAGTGGGTAGATGCGCCGCCCAATTCCTCAGAGGTAACCTCTTCGTGCGTAACGGTCTTAACCACGTTCGGTCCGGTAACAAACATGTAAGAAGTGTTTTCCACCATCATGATGAAATCGGTTATGGCCGGCGAGTAAACGGCTCCGCCTGCGCAGGGTCCCATGATGGCGCTGATTTGCGGTACCACACCTGATGCGAGAGTGTTCCTGTAAAAGATATCGGCATATCCGCCAAGCGAAACAACACCTTCCTGTATGCGTGCGCCTCCCGAGTCATTCAAACCAATTACCGGAGCTCCATTTTGCATGGCCAAGTCCATTATGCGACAGATTTTTTGCGCATGTGTTTCAGAAAGCGATCCTCCGAAAACGGTGAAGTCTTGTGAATAAACATAAACCAATCGGCCATGAATGGTCCCATAGCCTGTTACAACACCGTCTCCTGGATATATTTCCTTGTCGAGTCCGAAGTCGCGTGACCGGTGGGTAACCAGCATTCCGATTTCCTCAAAAGAGCCTTCGTCCAACAGGAAATGCAAGCGCTCGCGTGCTGTGAGTTTGCCTTTCTTGTGCTGAGCCTCAATCCGCTTTGCGCCTCCACCTTGTAAGGCTGCGGAGGTCTTGTCTTCTAACTGCTTGATTTTGTGATTCATGGATGGATAAAAAATGGTGCAGGTTCCTATAACAAAGGAACCAAAAAAACAGGTAATAAACCATCGCCAAACCTGATTGGCCTACCTTTGCAATTCTTACAATAAAACAATACCAACGAACCGTGCATTCAACATCACAATGGCTAAAGGCTCATGCTGGCAAAGTGCTTGTAGCAGGGCCTTGCAGTGCTGAATCTGCTAAGCAGATGTTGGATACTGCACGTGGAATTGCTGCCAAGTTTCCGAATGCCATTCTCAGGGCGGGCTCATGGAAGCCCCGTACACGACCCGGCAACTTTGAGGGTTCAGGGGTTGATGGCTTGAATTGGCTGAAGGATGCTGGAAAGGTCGCTGGCCTTAGGACGGCAACAGAAGTAGCAACTCCGCAGCACGTAGAGGCAGCTTTGAATGCAGGGATTGACATTTTTTGGATTGGCGCCCGCACTACAGGCAATCCATTTTTAGTGCAAGAGCTTGCTGAGTCTCTTCGTGGCACAGGAATGCCTGTGATGGTCAAGAATCCGTTGCATCCAGACTTGCAATTGTGGATCGGTGGTATTGAAAGGTTTCAACGAGTGGGTATTGAAAACATAGCTGCCATACATCGTGGATTTCATGCATACGAGAATTCAGGATACCGTAATGTGCCTAGGTGGCAGCTTGTCCATGCTCTGAAGTCCATTCATCCGGAGCTGCCGGTAATCTGCGATATCAGCCACATCTCGGGAAGCACAACCCATCTTATGGCTATTGCTCAACAGGCCTATGATTTGGATTTGGAAGGTTTGATGATCGAAACGCATGCGGATCCTGCCAATGCTCTGAGTGATTCGGACCAGCAAGTGGATCCTGATACACTTTTCAGAATCGTGAGCGGATTAACCCAACGAGTGCGCTCATTCGATCAAACCAATGCGATAGATCAAGTGGGGGAACTTCGTAGCCGTATTGACAAACTTGACCTGCAGCTTTTGGATATCTTGGTTAGGCGCGTGGAGCTGATCGGCGAGTTGGGAGATTTGAAGCGTGCCAACAACGTGAGCGTGTTGCAGCTTGAGCGTTGGAAGGAAATCATCGACAATTGCATGGCGATTGCCCGAGCCAATGGATTGAACGAAGAGTTTGTGAGGAATGTATTTCTGCAGATACATGATGAAGCGATTCGTTTGCAGTCGAAGATGTTGCAAGAGTTTGCTGAAAAAGGCAATCAGGACAGTTGATCCTATTCCTAATTAGTTCGCCATTGCCTCTTCCTTGATTTTCTCTACTCGGTTCCCTGGATCGGGGTGCGTGCTCAGGAATTGGAACACACCCATGTTGCCATCTTTTTGCAGCATCCTTTGAAAGAAATCCGCGAAAGCGGTAGGACTGTAAGGGGTATCTTTCAAGTAGCGAACCGCATATCGATCGGCCTCCGATTCATCGCTACGGCTATAACTCAATTGAACCAGGTTTGCGCCAATGTCGGCCAACAATCTGGAGTCGGAATCGGTCAGTAAAGCAATCAGGACCTGGATACCGTATTGCTTGGTTAGTTGGTCGGTGGAATGACGTAAATCCCCATGCGCGACTTCATGGGCGATGATGCCCGCTAATTCATCTTCAGATTCGACAAACTTCATCAACCCGGTGTACACGTAAATGAATCCGCCAGGGGTACAAAAGGCGTTTTGTATGGTATCGTTGTTTATGATGTGAAGCTGCCATGCCAACTCATCCCGGTGCAGTATGTGTTGTGAGGACAAAATGTGCTTCAAAATGCGATCGAGTTGGGCATAGGAACCGGGTGATTCCGACCTTTCAATCAAAGGATAATTGACGGGGTCGGAATTGATGCTTTGCGAAAGCTCCTTGCCAAGTGCCAAATCCTCCTCAACGGAAAACAAGGTGAAATCTCCATCCCTGCTCGTGCCACAGGCAATGAATAAGAAAGTCAGGAGCACCGTTATCAATCGCATAACTCAAAGATAAGTATAGCCAGGTTGAAAGTTGAAGCCTATTTCTTAAATTTGCCTTACGTTCCAATACTATATGAAAGAGCTCATAGCCTCCTTTACTGCCCAGCTTCGACAAGCCATGGATATCGGCGAAAAGGCCGTTTTTTCCAAATCGGGCAAGTCCTTTTCTAACGTACTGATCACAGGTTTGGGTGGTTCTGGCATCGGTGGAAGCATAATCGCACAGGTGGTTGAAAAAGAAATCACCATTCCTATAGTGGTGAACAAAGATTATTTTATCCCCGCCTTTGTTGGGCCCGAGTCTTTGGTCATTGCTTCGTCATATTCAGGCAACACCGAGGAAACCGTTGCCGCGTTAGAGTTGGCATTACAGCGCGGCGCTACAGTCGTATGTGTGACATCGGCCGGCAAGATTTTGGAAATCGCTCAGGCCTCGGGTCTTGACCATATCGTGATTCCTGGAGGCATGCCTCCAAGAGCCTGTTTAGCGTATTCACTTACGCAGCTTTTCTATGTATTGAACGGGTTCGGTCTGATTGGTGACGGGTTTAAGGCCGACATGGAAGCAACCATCCATTTGTTGGACCACGAAGAGGAACACATTTGTTCAGAAGCCTATTACCTAGCAGAAAAACTTCATCGCAAGATTACCGTCATTTATTCTCAAGCGGATTATGAGGCTGTTTGTGTGCGCTTCCGCCAACAAATCAACGAGAATTCTAAAATGCTTTGCTGGCATCATGCCCTTCCGGAGATGAACCACAACGAGTTGGTTGGTTGGACTACACCCAATGACAAACTAGCGGTTGTGTTTTTCAGGAATGAAACCGATTACGAACGCACCGCTGCTCGTATGGAGCTTACCAAGGGCATTGTTTCCAAAT
>JBKDSL010000127.1:0-13129 GCA_046340555.1 Bacteroidota bacterium | reverse complement strand
CTGGTTACGGTTTTCTCTCGGAGAATGCTAAGTTCTCCGATATCTGCGCCAAGCACAATATCAAGTTCATTGGAGCATCTCCCGAGATGATCGACTCCATGGGCGACAAATCGAACGCCAAAGACACCATGAAACGTGCCGGTGTTCCTACTATTCCCGGCTCCGAAGGTTTGTTGGAAAGCGTTGATGAGGGCAAGGAAATCGCCAAGAAGATCGGATATCCTGTGATATTGAAAGCTACCGCTGGTGGTGGTGGCCGTGGTATGCGTATCATTTGGAATCCAGATGAGTTTGAAGCCGCTTGGTCTTCGGCTCGACAAGAGGCAGGTGCCGCATTTGGCAATGATGGCATGTATCTCGAGAAATACATCGAAGAGCCAAGGCATATCGAGATCCAGATCGCCGGCGACCAATACGGCAAAGCATGCCATTTGTCGGAACGCGATTGCTCCATCCAGCGACGTCACCAAAAGCTTTTGGAAGAAACTCCGTCACCTTTCATGATACCCGAGCTGCGTGAGAAGATGGGCGATGCAGCGGTGAAGGCCGCACTGGCGGTAAGCTACGAAGGCGTTGGCACCGTTGAGTTCCTTGTCGACAAGCACCGCAATTTCTATTTCATGGAGATGAACACCCGAATCCAAGTGGAGCATCCCGTGACCGAGGAGGTAATCAACTACGACCTCATCAAGGAACAAATCAAGATTGCAGCAGGCATTGAAATCTCTGGTATCAACTACTACCCGAACATGCACGCCATCGAGTGCCGCATCAATGCCGAGGATCCATACAACAACTTCCGTCCATCACCGGGCCGCATCACCAACTTGCACGTTCCGGGTGGTCACGGAGTGCGTGTGGATTCCCATGTGTACGCCGGGTACACCATCCCTTCCAACTACGATTCCATGATCAGCAAGCTGATCACCATCGCACAGACTCGCGAAGAGGCCATCCAAACCATGGAGCGCGCACTCAGTGAATATGTGATCGAGGGAGTGAAAACAACCATACCATTCCATCAGCAGTTGATGCAGAACGAGGATTTCCGCAAAGGGAACTACACGACCAAATTCCTCGAGAGCTTTCAACTGAAATAAGCTTAAACAACACTTCATTTTTGCAAACCTGACACCATGAACCTAAGCATCAAGGAAATCATCACGGTGTCCATGATCCTATTCGCTGTGATCGATATCATCGGCTCCGTACCGGTTTTGATACAGATCAGGAAACAAGCAGGCAGCATCCATTCTGAAAAGGCCACTTTGGTTTCGCTAGGCATCATGATCATGTTCCTGTTCATTGGAGAGAGCTTACTCAAATTCCTGGGATTGGATCTCTCTTCTTTCGCCATCGCCGGTTCGCTTGTGCTCTTCTTCATCGCACTGGAAATGATATTGGGCATACGTATCCACAAAGACGACATGCCTGCCACCGCATCGATAGTGCCTGTTGCATTTCCGCTGATTGCTGGAACAGGCACCATGACAACGTTGCTTTCACTACGTGCCGAATACGATTCTGTAACCATCATCATCGGCATATTGCTGAATCTGGCAGTTGTTTACCTCTGTTTGCGGAATCTAGGATTCTTGGAGCGTTTGCTTGGTCCGGTAGGCATTGCAGTGGTGCGCAAGGTTTTCGGTTTCATTCTACTCGCTATCGCTGTCAAGATTTTCCGTACCCACGCCGGGTTGTGATCAATTAATCCTCTTCATACATGGTAACCATTTATACCGACGGTTCGTCACGCGGCAATCCTGGTCCGGGAGGTTATGGCCTGGTGATGATCTCGGGTCCGCACCGCAAGGAGATGTCGCAAGGTTATCGCAAAACCACCAACAACCGAATGGAGTTGTTGAGCGTGATTGTTGGATTGGAGGCGCTCAAGCGGATGGATGAGGTGGTAACCGTGGTGTCTGATAGCAAGTACGTGGTGGATGCCGTTGAGAAAGGCTGGGTTTTTGGTTGGGCCAAGAAGAATTTCCAAGGCAAGAAGAATGCCGATTTATGGATTCGTTTCCTGGCTATTTATGCCCGACACCAAGTACGCTTCAGATGGATCAAAGGACATAACAATCACGCCGAAAACGAGTATTGCGACATGTTAGCCGTAACCGCAGCCACCGGTGGCGGCCTATTGGTTGATGAGGGTTACGAATCAGGGCGGTATAATTGAATTGTTAACTGTATATTTAGCTATATTTGAATGGCTAACCTTCAAACATATCTATGAAAAAATCCATCCTCGCTTTGGCTGTGATGATGACACCACTGTTGTCGGTAGGTCAGAACAAGCAGACTGAAGTTGAACGTGAAATAATGGTCAACACCGTTATGCAAACCACCATGGGTCCCAAGAAGGTAGTGGTTACCGGCAGTGCGGAGTTGGATGTGGAGCCCGACCAAGTGGATGTTTACTTCGTTCTCGCCGAATACATAAACAACCGCAAAGAGAAAGTGATGATGGAGCCTAGTCGCAAGGAATTCCTCAAGGCTTGCGCCGATGCGGGAATACCGAAAGATAGCATAAGGCTTGATGGACTGTCTGGCGGAGCATACCAGGATTTCATTCGTAAGAAACGCAAAGACGATCCGGGGTTCATGGAGAATGTGACCTTCGTAATACGACTCAGTACCTCCAAGCAAATAGATGCCATTGCCGCCAACCTCAATGACAAGGCTGTTGTGAATATGTATATCGGGCGCAGGTGGCATTCACGCATGGAGGAGTTCAAAAAGGATTTACGCATCAGGGCAACCAAGGCTGCACGCGACAAAGCAAGCTATATGGCCGAAGCGATAGGCGAAAAGGTTTCGGGTGCTTTATTGATTGAAGATATCGATGGTGGAGCGCCTATTGTTTTAATGGACAAACGCAGTTTGAATCTGACGATGGAAGCTTCTTCTGATGGATATGGTGGCGAGTCGTCTCTCCCTTTCCAGAAAATCGCCATCCGCTCGGATGTACGTGCCGAATTTGAATTGAGCAGAGGCGACAAAGGAAAATGACAGCACGTTTCAAAGATAAAGTGGCATTGGTATCAGGTGGCAGAAGCGGCATCGGCTTTGCCATTACCAAGCGTTTGTTGCAAGAAGGCGCTACCGTTTGCATCACAAGTCGCAAACAGGAATTGTTGGAGGCTGCGGCCAACGAACTATCAGCCATCGGCAGTTGTTTCGCCTATGCATGCGACATCCGCGAAAGCGAACAAGTAAAAACATTGATGGAGTTTATAAAGAGTAAGGCTGGCCGCTTGGATGTTTTGGTGAATAATGCAGGAGGACAATTCCCCGTGTTGGCCGAGTATTTGAACGACAAAGGCTGGAATGCAGTCATCAACAACAATCTCAATGGCACTTTTTACATGACGAGAGAGGCGGCCAACACATTCTTCATTCCACAGCAATCGGGTTCCATCGTCAACATCACGGCAAGCATCAGCAGAGGTGCTCCCGGAATGATTCATACCGGCGCAGCCAGGGCCGGAGTTGAAAACATGACCAAGACGCTTGCATTGGAATGGAGTGGCTTCAATATTCGTATCAATTGCATTGCACCGGGCATCATCGACTCAGATGGATTGAAAACCTATGGCGATGAGGTTCGTGAGAAAATGAATCAAGCCGCTGAAGCTGTTCCTATGAAACGTTTGGGCACAACAGATGAAGTTGCTGCCACGGTTTGTTTCATCGCCTCGGATGAAGCTTCCTATATCAGTGGAGTAACACTTGCGGTTGATGGAGCGCAACATCTTGATTTCAGACAAACCGGTTTATCTGACTTATTAAGGTCTTATTTATAAGAAGCTTGAAAGCACCAATTGAAAATTTTTACGAATGGGTAAATAAAACGCCCGATGCCCCTTTCCTTAGGCAGCCATATGCTGACACTTGGAAGGAGTATTCTTACCGCGAAGCTTTCGACGAAGCCGCATCGGTCGCAACAGCAATGCTGGAGCGTGGTTTGAAAAAGGGCGATCATGTTGCCATTCTATCTCGCAATTGTTGTCATTGGATTTTGGCTGACATAGCCATCATGATGGCGGGCATGGTATCGGTGCCACTTTATCCAACATTACCTCCCGATCAAATTCGCGAGATATTGGAGCATGCCGATGTGAAAGCCTTGTTCGCTGGCAAATTGGAAAAGTGGGATAATGCTTCGCTACCACAAGGTGTACAGTTGTACAAGCTTCCTTCATATGCAGGTTGTGCAGCTATTGATTCGGGAATTACTTGGGATGAGTTGATAGGTTCATCTTCATCTACATTCACACCACACGTTCCAGCACTCGACGAACTGTGGACCATACTTTATACCTCGGGAACCACAGGCAAGCCCAAAGGGGTCATGCACAATTACCGTTGTCCAGCAATCATATTCGATTTAGAAATGCGCTATGGCACTATGGGGATGGCGAGGCTTGGACAGTACCGGTTTTTTTCGTTCTTGCCGCTCAATCACGTTGCCGAACGCATCGCCGTCGAAATGAATGGTATGGTAATGGGCGGCTCCATTTCGTTTGCCGAAAACATCGACACCTTCATACAGAATATCGTTTCCGTACAACCGACCTTCTTCTTTGCGGTGCCTCGCATCTGGATGAAATTCCAATCGGGTGTTTTGGAAAAGGCCGGTGAAAAAAAATTGAACTTTCTTCTTTCTATGCCTATCGTTGGTTCCCTCGTCCGCAAACGCATCCGGCAAGCATTGGGTCTTTCAAGTGCCAGCATCACGCTTACGGGAGCCGCCATAACACCACAGCCGGTAAAGGAATGGTTCCGCCGTTTGGGTATTCAACTCAGGGAGGTTTATGGTATGACTGAGGCGTGCGGTCCTGTTTCGCTTACCCCTTTCGGGGGATGGAGTACAGGTGATGTAGGTTGTGCATTGCCCGGTACAGATGTGCGCGTAGATGAAGGTAGTGGAGAAATCATTTTCAGGAGCCCACATTTGATGTCGGGTTATTACAAAGACTCCGCAGCCACCAACGATATGATGCGGGATGGTTGGATATACAGCGGCGACCGCGGTCGAATGGATGATCATGGGAATTTGTTTGTATTGGGAAGAATCAAGGACGTTTTCAAAACATCCAAGGGCGTGTTTGTGGCTCCCGATCCAATCGAGGAGGAGTTAACGCAAAACCCGATCATTGCTCAAGTGTGCGTTTCTGGTTTGGGATTGCCTCAGCCCATCGCATTGGTGAATCTCGCCAGTCACGATTTGGATACAACTTCATTACAGATTGCATTGGAAAACCATTTGAAGGAAGTGAACCGTCGACTTTCGAGTCATGAGAAAATATCCAACTTGGTTATTTGTAAAGATATTTGGTCGGAGGCGAACCATCTGTTAACGCCAACCTTGAAAACCCGCCGAGTTGCCATCAATGATCGGTATGGTGAAAGTTTTTCTGAGTGGCAAAAAAGCGGAAAAAGCATAATTTGGGAATAATCACTACCATGATTCAGCGTACACCTTCGGAAGATATAAAGCGGATTTTTCAATTGCAGTCGGCGCACGCCAATCTGATGCGACTTCGCGCCACTACTGCAAGCGAAAGGCTTCGGAAAGTACGTGCTGTAAAATCCTATCTGCTGTGCAAGGAAAATATCGAAATGCTTTGCAAGGCGCTGCATGCGGATTTGAGGAAATCCCATTCTGAGACGGAGGCCAACGAATTGGCTCCTGTTTTGCTGGTCATCAAACATATCGAAGACAACCTCCGTAAATGGGTGTCTGATCGCAAGGTTGAGACACCTTTGGCCATGTCGGGACTCTCTTCACATGTGCGTTACGAATCCAAAGGTGCGGTGTTGGTAATTGCACCCTGGAACTATCCGTTTCAATTGGTACTGGTTCCTTTTTTGCATGCAATGGTTGCGGGTAATGCCGTAATGGTAAAACCATCCGAGTATGTACCGGCCACTTCCGCGTTCCTCGAATCGATGTTCAAGGAGCTGTTTGATGAGAGCGAAGTTGCTTTTGCCTTTGGCGAGGCTGATGTGGCACAGGAAGTGTTGAGCCTTCCATTCCATCATATATTTTTCACGGGTAGTCCGAGTGTGGGCAAATTAGTGATGCAGGCTGCAGCGCAAAATCTAACTTCAGTTACATTGGAGCTTGGTGGAAAATCGCCCGTGATTGTTCATGATTCGTACGACATCCGAACTGCGGCAAAAAAAATCGCTTGGGCAAAAACCATGAATTGTGGACAAACTTGCATCGCCCCTGATTACGTGCTGTTGCCAGAGGGCAGCGAGAAACATTTTGCGGATGCGTTTGCCAAAGCTGTTGCTGAATTCTACAATCCAGACGGCAAGGGCGTCTCTTCCTCATCCGATTATTCACGAATCATCAACCGTAAAAACCTGTTGAGACTGAAGAACCTGATGGAGCAAGATTTGGAGGTAGGTGCACATTTGCTGTATGGCGGTGCCATGGACGAGGATGACTTGTTTATCGAGCCCACATTATTGGGTAACATGAAGCCATACATGGGATTGATGCAACAGGAGATTTTCGGTCCGATACTTCCTGTTTGCACTTACAAGAGGATCGATGATGCTTTACATACAATCAACTCAATGGAAAGACCTTTGGCCTTGTATATACTTTCCAATGATAGAAAAGCCACAAGACATGTGTTGTCCAATACCACTTCTGGAGGTGTTGGTATCAATGAATTGATGGTTACATCGGTTAATCCGGCTCTTCCTTTTGGAGGAGTCAATCATTCCGGCATTGGACGATCAAATGGTTTGGCAGGATTCATTTCATTTTCCAATGAGCGTGGTGTAGTTCGTCGCAGCTGGGGCACATTCGCACCCATTTATCCGCCTTACAAACCATGGCTCATTTCATTGTTGCGTAAGCTCACCGGGTTTTGAAGAAGGCGCTTATCACCGGAGGCTCGTCAGGCATAGGCTTCGCCTTGTCTGAACATTTTGCCGAAGCAGGGTATGCACTCCTTTGGGTTTCTGATAATGAATCACAATTACAAGAGGCTGCAATGAAATTGCGGCAAAATTTTCCGTTCTCTCAAGTTGAAACCCTTTGTGTTGACTTGACCGAGTTGGATAGCTGCGACCAAGTTTTCGCCTGGTCGTTGAAATTAGGAGGTGTAGACGTTTTGGTGAACGGTGCAGGCTTCGGAACTTTCGGCAAGTTGCATGAGACTGATATCGAAACGGAGTTGCGAATGATTCGTTTGAACGTATTTGCAACTTATAAGCTTACGCGTTTGTTCGCAGATCATATGTTGCAAAAGGGTGAAGGGAAGATTGGAAATATTGCTTCCAACACCATATTACAGCCCGTACCATTCATGTCAACCTATGCGGCCACCAAGTCTTTTGTAAGTCATTTTTCTCGCTCATTTTATGAGGAACTCAGGGGCACAGGAGTGACTGTAACGACAATAATACCTCCGGCCACTCCGCGTACTGGATTTCAAAAAGCAGCTGGTATGGATGGGGTGCGCACTTTTGGCGGGTTGTTGGCCACTTCCGTGGATGAGGTTGCACGGTTAGCCTTTGCCGCCATCATGATAGGCGATCGACTTTGCTTTGCCAGTCGAAAGTTGAGATGGACACGGCCATTGGCTGCATTATTGCCCCATGCCCTGATCCAAAAGCTCATCAGATGGGAGCTGCGCAAAGCTTGAATCTTTTATTATCTTTGCTTTACAGCCTTTTATTCATCCGCCAATTATGACCATTGAAGAACTTATGCCCAAGCTTGCCGAGAAGGCCGCTGCCAGTGCTCCCATCGGCAAGACCCTTTGCTTCGATATGGGCAGCAAACAATTGTATCTCGACGGTACAGGTGAAATCAACAAGCTGACTTTTGAAAATAAGCCTGCTGATTGTCATATCAGTGTTTCGGAAACGGATTTGGTTGCACTCGCTACTGGTAAGCTCAATCCAATGGCTGCGGTTATGGGTGGTAAAGTGAAAATCAAAGGCGAGATGGGGGTTGCCATGAAGTTGGGATCCTTGTTCAGCGCTTAATCGCTCCACCTATTCTCGAGTCATGGAGCAAACCGAACCATCTAACAATTCGGTACTCCCATATTTTCCCAACCTTGATGGTCTGCGGTTTTTCGGATTTTTGGTTGTTTTTTGCTCACACGGTATTATTGGCACCACTGGATTGTTTACAGAGTTCAACTACCGTGCAGCCGTAGGATTGGACATGTTTTTTGTGATGTCGGCGTTTTTAATAACGTTCAGACTCATCAAAGAAAAAGAGCAATCGGGCGCTATAAGTCTCAGACGTTTTTTTTGGCGAAGAAGCCTGCGAGTATGGCCGCTCTATTTTGCGATGGTTTTCTTCGGATACGGTTTGCATGCACTAATGAAACACTGGGGCCAAAACCTCGAAGAACTGCCTCCCATTTGGACTTTTTTAACCTTTACCATGAATTTTTGGATTGTCCAAAACGGAGAGTCTTTTCTTTTTTTCATGATTATACTTTGGTCGGTGTGCTTGGAGGAGCAATTTTATTTATTGATTGGATTTTTCATGCGGTTTTTGGAGCGACTGCTACTGCCTTTTTCCATTGTTTTGATTGTTGGATCACTGTTGTTTCGATACGCCCATCAAAACGAATCCCTTCAAATGATGTACAATAGTATATCGTTGGCTGGTAGTTTTGGTATGGGAGTTTTAGCCGCATGGACATATCATCGATATCAACATGCATGGAAGGATGCATTAGGAAACAGGAAAACATTTTGGGTTTTCGTCTATATCTTGTTCTTGATTAATTTTCTCCTTTATCCCGTTTTGTATGAAAATAAATCATGGGGATTTGTTGATAGGCCAATCCTCTGGGTTTTCATGGCGGTGATGATTGTGGGACAGTGTTTACCCGTAAGAACATTTTTACCGATGGGAGCTTCCAGCATAGTTAGGTATCTGGGAAAAATATCTTACGGACTTTATGTTTTTCATGGTGCAGTTATTTCAGCATTTCTAATGCTTCCTTTAGCCTTTGAATCCTTTGGGTTGTATCACTTGGTGCTGAGGCCTATCTTGATTCTTGGGGTCACCATATTGATTGCTTCCATCAGTTACAAATATTTTGAAAGGCCATTCCTAAGGCTGAAAGCCAAACTTAGTGGGGTCTAACTTCCCTTTTGTATCTTTACCAACCGAATCCATTTGAATTTCGATAGTATTCTCAAACATGCGCGTAGCCGTCCTCGACATGTATAACAACCGCCCCGGGCAAGGTATCAGGGGCATACGGTCTTTGCTAGACGGCAATCCTCTCGTCAGTCATTATGAAATATTCAATGTAAGGGGAGCCAACCAGGTTCCAGACAACTCTTTCGACGCCTATATTTCATCTGGTGGGCCTGGTAATCCATTAGAGCAACATTATCCCTGGTACCAGCAATGGGTTGCACTGATGGACGATTTGCTCAACAACTATCGTGGTAAGAAGCATGTGTTCCTCATCTGCCACTCATTCCAGGTAATGTGTCACCACTTGGGGGTGGCCGAAGTCCGTTTGCGCAAATCACCCGCCTTCGGCATTTTCCCCGTGCATAAATCCGAATTTGGTCCAAGTGAGTCACTCTTCAAGGAACTTGCTGATCCATTCTATGCTGTTGATTCCCGCAATTGGCAGGTGGTGCAACCTGATCCGGATAAGTTGAAATCCATCAATGCCCAAGTGCTTTGTATTGAAAAGGAACGTCCGCATGTAGACCTTGAACGGGCTTGCATGGGCATCAGGTTTTCCGAATCTTTCGTTGGTTTCCAATTCCATCCCGAGGCCGATGCGCATGGCATGATGGTTTATTTCAGATCTCCACAAAAGAAGCGCGAGGTGATCCGAGACCATGGCGAAGAAAAGTACAATGAAATGCTTCGGTTGTTGGATGATGAAGACAAAATCATGCATACCTACCAGTGTATCATCCCGGCTTTCCTTCAAGCGGCTGCACAAACTTTGGCTGCACGCTGATATTTTCAGATGGAAAGTAACACTCGCATCAAATTCAATAACGAATTTACCGAAGAGCGATACCGCTTTTTTTTGGATGACATTACCCAAACCGCCGGCACTAAGATACCTTTCCGAATAGCTGAAACACCTGTGTTCATTTCAAATGAATTACTGCAGCGGCTTTTAATCGCAGGCGAGGAAATCATTTCACAAATGCTATTGCCAACCAACCTCGAGCGAAGCATTGAGGCTGTACCGAACAGTTGCAAGGTTCCTGGCGATAATGGTAGGCCAACTATGTTGGCGCTTGATTTTGCCCTGGTGTTTGATGACCGAAAAAATGTCGTGCCTCGTTTGATAGAGCTTCAAGGCTTCCCTTCGTTGTATTACTATCAAGACTTGTTAGCTGATAAATACAAGGAGGCCTTTCCTGATTTCAGTCAATGGTCGCATCTTTTAATGGACGAATCAGTTTGGAAAGTTAAAATGAAGGATCTTATTCTCGGAGGACATGCTCCAGAGGATGTTGTATTGATGGAATTAGATCCAAGGAATCAAAACACCTATATCGACTTCCTAGAAACGTCTCGTCATACGGGAATCGATATTGTTTGCCTTAGTGATTTGTTTGTAGAGAATGGGTTTGTATACAGGAAAATAAATGGTGTGAAAAAAAGGGTTCGCCGAATATACAATCGGGTTATTTTTGATGAGCTTCAAAAACGACCTGAGCTTATTAAGGGTTTTAATCCTACTGATCATGTTGAAGTGGAGTGGGTTTGTCACCCCGATTGGTATTTCCGAATCAGCAAACACACATTACCCAATCTGGAATCAGAATTTGTTCCGCATACTGTTTTTGCAAACGACACTGCAGTGGGTAGTCTTGAATTCAAGGATTATGTATTGAAGCCGCTCTATTCTTTTTCTGGCAGCGGCGTGGAATTGGAGCTGGACTCAAAAAGACTGTCAAGACTCGTAGATCCTTCGCAGTATATATTGCAAAGGAAAATTGAATATGCGCCCTGCATTAAAACTCCTGATGGGGATGCAAAAGTGGAGATTAGAATGATGTACGCCTGGTTTGAAAAGGATGATCAACCTACTCCTGTTATTACTTTGGCTCGACTAAGCAAAGGCGCCATGGTAGGGGTGAAGTACAACCAAAACCGTACATGGGTGGGGAGTAGTGTTGGGCTTTGGGATGCCTCAATCCTTTAATAACAAATCCCAGGAGCATTAATGCCGCTTTTTCAAAAGAACCTTCGAAAAGCCTTTCTAATATTTCGTAGTCTTTTCAGATTCATCAGCAAAGCGAGTCCCAACTGGAAAGGTAACAGCAACTGGTAAAGGGCTAATTGGATTGCATTCCCCTTTTCCCCCGAAAGCTCGTATCCGAAATGAAGCATCAACTCACGGTTTGCCCTTTCACAAATGGCAATCTCTGATCGGTTCAATCCGCTCTTCCACTTTCCCCTTCTACCTTTGTCAATACCTCGCTCTAAAGATTGGTCGGCTGCATTCGAAGAACCAACCTTTGGAACATCCAACATGGATGATTCGAACTCGATACCGACGTGTTTGCAAATGCTATGCACAACTGTTTCGGGTTGTTCTGTCAAGTCTTCATACCGGATACATAGTACCCGATTATCATGGATATGCTGTAAGGCCTCGCTGTAAGTGGATTTCCAAATCCTACTGATGGTTTCGGGATGGTAATTGATACGACTTCTTACCGATTCCCAAAATGGTATATTGCCACCTGAAAGCTTCCTTCTTTTCCATTTCCCTTTCTGTGAAAGCAACACCTCGCGCGGATCACGGACCATTAAAACAACACGTGCTGTTGGAACAAGCTTCAGCAACGCATCCAAAGCAAAAACTGTTTGCGGAGTTTGTTCACAGGGAACCGACTTTCGATTGTGTTTCGATTCACTAGAAAGGAATCTCAACAGCAAATCCATGGATGTAAGTTCCGTTCCATTTAATTCCTGAACTGATTCCCCTTCGAAATGTTTCCAATTCCGTTTTCCGAAATACCCTTCCCGTTGAATCGACTTCAATACCGAAAGCAGCTCTATCGCCTTTTCCTTCGTGATAGGTTTCGAAGCGTTTTCGGCCGATGCTAATTCATCGAAAAAATGGAGCTCCTGAAAAGCGAATACTGACGATTGGTTGCCCAATATGCGCGACATCATAGTGGTGCCACTACGGCTACTGCCACAAACGAAAATGAACGCCTTTGGATCATCCATACTTCAAAGGTAATCAGTTGCCCTGATGCTCAAACAGCGAACATGGTTATATTTGCATAAACCTGAAAATCCAATCATGTCCCGACTGGCATATCTTAAATTACTCCTACCCTTGATTTTGGTGGTTCCTTTGGTGGCATGGGCATTCCTTGGCACAAACCCCACCAATCAGCCATCCGACAAGCAGCTTGTCAATGTTTTCAAGACATCAGCACCCCGTGTTTTTCCAAAGTCATTTTTCGGGTTCAATGCACAACAAATCAGAGGGCCTGTACTAAGTGATAACAGTTTCATCCAAGCAGTTAAAGGCCTATATCCAGCCGTATTACGTTATCCCGGAGGCACGGTAGCAAGTTACTGGGATTGGAAGGCTGGTTGGTTCAAAGACGAAATACCTCTGAAGAAAGATTGGAGGGAAATACGTAAAAACCCCATTCGATTGGAGGATTTGAAGGCTGCATGTGACTCCACGGGTGCAGCGCCTTTACTGGTTTTGAATATGTGCACAAGCACACTGGAATACCAGCTAGCCATGTTACAGCATGCCAAGAAAATCGGAATGAAGGTCAATCATGTCGAACTCGATAACGAGCTATATATTTCTGAAAGCATATACACCGATCGTTTCAGTTCCGGAGAAGCATATGCCATCGAATGCAACAAGTGGATTGCTGCCATCAAGAAGGAGTTTCCCGACACCCGAATTGCGGTTGTGGGATACTCGGCTACAGACAGCGCCTTTCGTACCACCAACAACGCTGTAAGTCGTGCGGTGAATTGGAACCGCGAGGTGCTCGGAGCCATTCGTGGCGCTGATGCGATGACTTTTCACACCTATGGCGGCAATGCGCTGAATTATTTACGCGGACCCGGTGACATCTCAGGGGATGAGGATAAAGA
>JBKDSL010000126.1:0-3038 GCA_046340555.1 Bacteroidota bacterium | reverse complement strand
GGATTAGGCGCTTCCTATTTGGTGGAAGCCAGGGGGCGGCAGTTTTCGGAGCCTGCAGGCATGATTTATTACCGAAGAAAATTCCAGCATTTCTCATTGATGCCGGGTTTGATGCTGGACGACAACTTCGAGGATGTTTGGCCGGTAATCACCATTAGGCTGTAATCAACTATGCACGAATGTCAAACGCTCTTCGAGGTTTTTCGGCAGCACAGGCAAGTTTCTTCTTTCGATCAGGAAGGAAGTAAGCTCAGCCAATTCGGCGAAAATGTAGTGTTTGTCGAGTGCTGATTTCAAGTACTCCTTGCCACTGCTTCCGCCTGTTCCAACGCGCATACCAATCATGCGGTGTACCATGTTCATGTGGCGGTACCGCCATGTAGCCATCAGCTCATCGATATCCAACAATAAGTTCAATAATTGGAATGGGAGTTGAAGTAGTGGGTAATCGCGGTAAAGCATGATGAATAATGCCGAGCGGGCCGCCTTATTGGAAAACCTTCTTGTTTTTGCGAAGTCGGCATCAAAAAACACATGGTCGAACCTCTCCAGATTGGCTTGCTCACCTTGCGTAAGGCTAGAACCATAAGCATGCTTGTAATCGGCCCAAAATTCACCGTGGGTGCCTTTGTAGGATTGCCATAGCGTGTTGTCATCGAAAAAGGGCATCCGCTCTAACCAAGCATTTACTTCTTCAATCAATGAGCTGCCTTCTTCCACTTGGCGGATGGTCTCTTTATCTTCTTCCTTCAATTGAGAAAGATAATAGTCCTTTCCATGGCGGTTTTCCAATCTCAAACCTAGCAGCGCTTCCATGATTTTGAATTGGATGCTTTGGAACCCGGATGCAGGCCTTAGCAAGTTGCGGAAGTCGAGGAAGTCGAGTGGGGTCATGGTTTCCATAATGGAAATCTGGTGGACGGCCACATCCAAAATGGTGGATATCCGCTTCATCCTATGAACCGCTTTGTAAAGGTCAGGATCGTTATCGTTGATTGTTTTACGGTGAAAAATGCCGTGAATCGACTTTAGCTCATAAATGATTTGCTTGAACCATAGTTCGTATGCTTGATGGATGATGATGAAAAGCATCTCGTCATGCGCTTCAACCCCTTCTTTATCGCTCTCGGGTAATTGGGCGTTCAGTATCTTGTCTAGCTGCAAATATTCACCGTAGTAAACATCTTTCCTCATGGCTGTTGTATTAAAATTCTGATTGCAAATTTAGGATTATTACCTTGTGGGGATGGACCTTTTTCCTGAAATGATGTACAATCCCAAGAAGGTGATGATTCCATTGATGATGATCATTTCGAATCCGAACTTGTAGCCTCCCAGCAAATCCGGGCCTTTATCAGCTATCACCCATGAGATTGCCGGTGAAATGATGCATACCAATGGGGTGAATTTATCGCGAAGGCTTCTCTTTGTCAACAAGCCGAAAGCAAACAAACCAAGCAGCGGCCCGTAGGTGAATCCAGCTACTTTGAACAGGTTTCGTATTACCGCGTCGTCGTTTATGGCTCGGAAAAGTACGATTACCAATAGCAAGACCACCGCGAAGGAAATGTGAACTATGTGTCTGGTTTTGCGCAATGACTCCTCTGTCATATCCTTTTTGCGATTCAATTTCAAGAAGTCATAACATACTGCGGTAGTGAGGTCTGTCAAAGCACCGTCGGCACTAGGATAAGCCGCCGATATCAAACCGATAATGAACAGGAGTCCTGTGATGGTTCCAAGGTGATTGAGTGCAATGTTCGGAAACAAGTCGTCGGTGTGCTTTGGATTGATGGTGATGCCGTATTGTGTGGCATAGTATACGAGCGCTGCACCCAACATCAAGAACATGAAGTTCACAACAATCAACACACCCGAAAAAGTGAACATGTTCTTTTGCGCCTCTCCAATATTCTTGCAGCTCAGGTTTTTCTGCATCATCTCCTGGTCCAGTCCGGTCATGGCAATCGCAATGAACATCCCGCCAAGGAAATCCTTCCAAAAATAATTTTTAGACAGATGGTCGCTCACAAAGATATTCGATATGTCTTCGCTCCATAACTTGGATGTTAGTTGTCCTATCGTGAGTCCGAGTTCATCACAAATGAGGAATATGCTGATTACAACCGTCACTAACATGAATGTGGTTTGAAGGGTGTCGGTCCATACAATGGTTTTAACGCCACCCTTGTAGGTATACAACAGGATTAGTGCCATGAATGTGCCAACAGTAACCACGAATGGAACCCCTAGTCCATCGAATACAAAGGTTTGCAGTACATTGATCACGATATACAGTCGGAAAGCAGCCCCTATGGTTCTTGATAGTATGAAAAAGAAGGATCCTGTTAAATACGAATTGTTGCCGAACCGCTCCTCCAAGTAGGTGTAAATGGAGGTCAGGTTCATCTTGTAATAAACGGGCATTAACACCAACGCGATTACGGCATATCCGAACAGGTATCCGAAAACCACTTGCATGTAACTAAACTCGGTAGTGGCAACGGCACCGGGCACCGACATGAACGTGACGCCCGATAAACTGGCTCCGATCATACCATAGGCTACGATATACCAGCGAGACGATTTATTGCCTATGAAGTAGGACTCATTATCCGCATTCCTGCTGGTCCACCAAACTACAATGAAAAGCAAAATGCTGTATGCTGCTACAACGGAGAGGATTAGGGTTGGTGTCATGATAGTGTGCTTGATACAAAGCAAGTGTTTTGCGAGGTTCTATCGACTGATTTGACTGTTGAGTTTTGCACAAAGCTTTGGTAACTAGGAAACCCTTGATTTCAATATATTTGTAGGGAAGATTACCAGGTGCAAAATTATCCTTCCAAACTTCTTGAAGCGGCTGTAAATGAGTTCAGCCGACTGCCCGGAATAGGCCGTAAAACCGCTTTGAGGTTGGTTCTCAATATGCTGAGGCGACCAACTTCCGACTCCGAGCGTTTCGCCAACGCTATGGTTCGATTGAGAACTGAGGTGCGCTACTGCAATACTTGCCTAAACATTTCTGAAAGTGAAAC
>JBKDSL010000125.1:0-10658 GCA_046340555.1 Bacteroidota bacterium | reverse complement strand
TGCGTAGCAATCTCGAACGTATACATCTCTGCCTGTCAGGTAGGCAGATACTCGACCAAATAAGTGGTCGAACTTGGAAGGCTCAAATTTGATATTGATATCGCCCCACCAAACATTGTTTTCTGTTTCACTGTCGCAAACGATGAACTTGTCTTTAGGGGATCTACCAGTAAATTCTCCAGTGTCTACGGCTAGAGCTCCAGTATCGGTAAGTTGGCCCTCACCACGCATGATAGTCTCTTCAATCAGTTCCGATGGAGCCAAATTCCAATATGCGGCAGAAACGTTTTTCAGTCCCAAAGAGGCAATGGTTGCTCCAGGTGCCTTGATTCCGAATTCGTTCATTTTTTGATGATTTTGTTAGATTGCACAAAGTTAATCAAAACTTTGCCCTGAAGGTTTGTATGAATTATCGCTTGTGAATACAGGGTTGATTTTCAGTGATTTGAACTAGCTTGCTCGTGCCGATAGAGGATTTGATTTCGTTGATAAACGATTGTTGATCAGAATTATTCAGTTCGGATAACTGAAAACAATAATCAACTTCGCCTTCCCGACCCCAAGGAAATGATTCCTGCTTCAATATCAATCCCTTTTGCTTTTCCCAATCCGCAATCACTCGATCCATGCCTGTTTTTGCATTGAAATCAGGACCCTCTCCAATCGAAATAAAAGAAACAATTAATCTGTACTTCATAGCCGTTTGCTGTTCATCCTCAACTGTTTCAGCACGTTCTTTGGCCAGGTCCCTTGATATTACTTGTGACGAATCGTTGGCAGTAGTATTTTGAGAGGAACCGCAACCAAATATGGCTAAAGAAACCAAGGCTAATGAAATGAGAATTACTTTCATGTTTAGGTTTATATAATTGACTGATTATAATTGATAATCATTTTGTAGAGCGGAAAGATAAGGCTATGAGACACCAACTGTATATGAGCAAAATACCGCCAATCGGAGTAATTGGGCCTAAAATTTTTAGGAAATCGGCATTCATTAGGTGTCTGGTGCTGAGTAAATAAATCGACCCACTGAAAAGTATCATACCTGCAATGAGCAAATTTGAAGCCAAAACCAATCGGCGGGTGTTTAGCATTTCAGATTTTACCATTACAGCCAACACTAGAAGCAAAATGGAATGTATCAAATGGTAGCGAACGCCTGTTTCAAATGAGGCTAATAGGTCAGGACTTAATAAACCTTTTAGAGCATGGGCACCCAATGCTCCCAGCATGACTGCGACTGCACCTGAAAATCCTGCGATCTTGAAAAAATAGGCGGGGTCTTTTGATGTCACCTTCTGGAATTGATGTATTCGTTCAGCTCGTCAATGGTGAGTTCAAAAGTGAAAGCATCATTCACCTTGTAGTAGTTGCCCAAATCGTAGGTTCTACCATAGGCATATTTTGCAAACTCCAATCGGTTGTCTTCAAAGGTGAACAATAGCATAATGTCTTTTACTTGATGGGCGGTAAGGCAGGCAGAACCTGTGGCTTGCTTGGCTAAAGTCATTTTACTATCCTCGAAAGTTTTCGAGTTTATGGATGATTTCAAAGATTCAAATTCGTTTGGTAACAATGGCATTGGACAGCCTATTGGACCGGAATAGCCAGACACATAAACTACTGGAGCAGGGCGCGGAGCGGGTGGTGGCGGAGGTGCAGAAGTTGTTGTGGTAGTTGTTGTGGTGGTTGTTACGGATGAATTTTGGGAACTTACATTTCCGTTTCCTTCAAAACCAGATACATTCATGGAGAATCCACCCCCGGTTTCGCTGATGTTAACGCCCATAGAGATGCTTCCGCCTGTAGCTGGTGCTGAGCCTCCAGATGTGGTTGTTACGGTGGTTTGTTGTATAACCATTTCTGTGTTGGAAACAGGTGCTGGCTCGATATAGGCAGGTGCAGAAGGGTTGAATACAACCACTGTGGTTTGAGGCGATACCGGAGGAGCTTCATTAATAGGAACAGAGCTCATCAGCCGAACCACATATTCATTTTTCTTATTCTTCTTCAATACATAAGTGGCCTCTGTACTGGGTTCAAGGAAAACATTGAAGTTTGGTTGTCCAAGTGCAATATCCTCGAATATTACTTTCAGTTTGTAGTTAGGTGCATTCAAACCCGTAACCTTGACGTTGGTTTCATGTTTGTCGTTTTGACGAAGTCCATTGAGGATGGCGATGAACCTCTCACCGTTTTCACTGAACATGATCAGGTTTGAGTTTTGGGCAAATGAATTGTTGCTCAAAATAAACAGAAGAGATACCGTTTTAATAATATGCTTCATGAAGTGATATAATTTATGCTTTTTTAATTGATAAGTCATTTTGAAATCAACCTCAAATATCATGATTTTAGGCAAATATTTCAATATCTTTTCGCATAAGTGTAAATGGTAATTTAGCGACAGAAAGATTTACTTATGAAAACTGTTTTCGTTGCCGGAGCAGGCAGGTCCTCAACCACCTTGATTTACCATCTTTTAGAATGTTCTGAAGGAATAGGCTTGCGCGTTATTGTGGGCGACGCTTCCTTGGAATTAGCTGTTTCAAAGTGTAATAACCATCCCAATTCGGTTGCTATTGAATTCGATGTCAACAACTCGGATTTGAGAAGCAGCCTGGTCTCGCAGGCTGACATTGTCATTTCCTTGCTCCCACCAGACATGCATCATTTGTTGGTAGGCGAATGCCTTAAGCATGGCAAACATTTTTTATCTGCTTCATACGTTTCCGACAAGGTGGCTGCACTGACGCCTGCGGCTCGTGCGAAAGGGGTAGTGATGATATCTGAATGCGGTTTGGATCCTGGTATCGATCATATGTCTGCCATGGAAATCATTCATCGCCTTAAATCACAGGGAGCGAATTTGATATCATTCAAATCATATACAGGAGGGTTGGTAGCTCCTGAGTCAAACGACAATCCTTGGGGATATAAGATTTCCTGGAACCCTCGAAATGTTATTCTGGCAGGCCAAGGTACCGCCAGCTACCTGTGGGATGGCAAATACAAGCATGTTCCGTATTCGCGCATTTTCACCGATATCGAGACTTTGGAAGTTGATCCTATCGGCAGGTTTGATGGTTATGCCAATCGTGATTCGGTATCATATTTGAAAATTTATGAGTTGGAAGGCATTTCAGGTTTGTTGAGAGGTACGCTGCGGCAACGTGGTTATTGCAGGGCTTGGAATGTGTTTGTTACATTGGGTCTCACAGATGATGGGGTAAAGATTCCAGGTTCCGGATCTATGACCTATGCCGAGTTGGTGGAAAGCTTCATCCCAGTGCACATCAAAGGTGAATCATTGGCTCACAGGGTTGCCTCACTTTGCGGACTTCCAGTGGATGGTGAAGCAATGACCCTTGTAGCTTGGACAGGAATTTTCGATGATATTCAAATTGGAATCGAAAATGCCTCTCCAGCTCAAATACTTCAGAAATTACTGGAATCAAAGTGGATCCTCAATCCTGATGATAAGGATATGGTGGTGATGGTCCACGAGTTTGTGTATGAATTAAACGGCGAAACGCGAAAACTAACATCTTCAATGGTTGCTAAGGGTGAGGATTCTATACATACCGCTATGGCGAAGACAGTAGGTTTGCCGCTTGCGATAATCGCTTTGAAGTTGATAGATGGATCCATTTCGCTAAAGGGTGGGTTGTATCTTCCAGTAAAAAAAGAAATTTACGAACCGGTGTTACGTGAAATGGAAAAACACGGAGTTATATTTCAAGAAAAAATCAGCTGAGGATAACCCTTACATGCCTGGATAGAAATCCGTGGTCAGTTTTCGATAGGCCTCCGTGTAATTTCCATCCTCATCCTGTAAAAGGATTTCATTCTCATCTGGTTGACACGGTTGAGGTCTGAACTCCATAAGCAGTCGTTTTTCAGACTTTCCTGATTTGGTGCGCACACGGGTCAGGTGCGACAGGAAAAGGCCGTGTGTGGATGCATAATCGATGAAGCGCATTCCTTCCAAGTGCGGCAAGATGATGCAGAATCTGCCATTGGGTTTCAATAGTGTTTTCGTGCATTCGGCAAGCTCTTCGATTTTCAAATTTTGGTCCATGTGGCGAGCTACATTTCTGGCTTCAACTGGTGCAGGGTGCGCGCCCATGAAGTAGGGTGGGTTACTCACTATCAAATCGTATTTTTCCTTCGATATGGAAGCGAAATGCTGAACAGAATCGTGTATGGAGTGAAGTCTGTTTTTCCAAGCGGATGCTTCAAAGTTTTCTTGGGCCTGAGCAGCAGCGTCACCATCTACCTCGATCGCATCAATTACGGCTGTCGACTTCTGAGCCATCATTAATGCAATAAGTCCGGTACCGGTACCAATATCCAATACCCTGTGTGCATCCTCTGTTCTTGTCCATGCACCCAATAACACTCCGTCGGTACCAACCTTCATAGCGCATCGGTCTTGATGAACCGTGAAATGCCGGAAATGGAAAACACTGTGCGACATAGGCAGTGGAAGGGCCCGTTTAGGGCAAATGTAAGAATAGCCTACGAAAGGCGGTAGATATCCACTAATCCCGCCGGTAAATCAATTGTCAGCTCTTTATTTTCTCGGTCGACCTTGGTGATAAAGCGGGTCAAAAAAGGGAATAATAGCTCCTTGCCGTTGAAATCAACCACTGCAACGGGCTGTTGAGGAAAATCTACGATATTGGTTATTTTACCCAGAGGTCCTTCGTTCAGATCAGATACCATCATGCCGATCGCCTCATGAAAATACAATTGATTGCCAGGTAGTTTGGGTAATTCGCTTAAAGGAAGGAACACGTCCAAACCTATCAATGGTTCAGCAGCTTCAACCGATGAAATCTCATTAAGGGTAACGATTGCCGTCTTGGAAGTTACTTTGATGGAGTTGACCGGACTGGAAACGAGAAGGCCGTTCATTAATAAATGAACGGCCTTAGTTTTTCCGTAGCGATTCGGATCATCTACATCCAATTGTAAAACCAAGTTACCACGCACACCATGCGTCCGGGAGAAAAATCCTATCCGATAGAAACCTGCTGGGCTAGTGTGGTTGATGGCCACAAGAGGACAAATTAATGATTACTCAGCTGCTGGTGCTTCGCCTTCAGCACTGGCTTCGCCTTCGGCAGGAGCTTCGGCTGTTGCTTCGGTCATTTTCGCTGCAAGTGCTGCTGCACGAGCCTCACGGGTTTTCTGCTCGTCTGCCATTCGCTTTTTGGCTTCCTCACGACGAGTGTTGGCCAAAGAGCTTGTTTTGTCGCCAATCTTGGTTGCTTTTTCAGCCTCCCAAGCCTGGAACTTAGCATCGGCAGCCTCTTGGGTGATTGCACCCTTGTTCACACCTTGTTGTAGGTGATGACGGTAGAGAACCCCTTTGTAAGATAGAATTGCACGACAGGTGTCGGTGGGCTGAGCTCCATTATGGAGCCAGTTCACAGCCTTTTGACTGTCGATTTCAATAGTGGCGGGATTGGTGTTCGGATTATAAGATCCGATCCTTTCAATGAATTTACCATCCCTAGGAGCACGTGCATCCGCCACCACAATGTGGTAATAGGCATAACCCTTTTTACCATGTCGCTGTAATCTGATTTTAGCTGGCATTTTTTGGTTTGCTTGAATTAATGTTAGACTTCAATTATCCCCAATTCTCCAAGTTTTGGGGGCGCAAAGGTGAGATATAATTGGCTCAAAATCTAGTTTATCCCCACTTCACTAATTGTGAAACACAATGGGCGAGCAAAATAGTTCTTAAGTGCTTGAAATAAAGTTATTTACAAATCGCTTCAATATCAATCTTGGACCCGCCAAACCACTTGTATACGGGATAACGGTTCAAGTCCTCAAACCATTCAGAGTTCTTGTAAATAAAATAAAGTTGCTCAAAAGATGATTTGGCAAAATCTGGTTCGGTCAATTTCTTGACTTCGAATCGGGACTTCAGCTCTGGATTATTAGCCAAAATTATGGTAGCCATGTCGTCGAACACATAAGCAGAGAACCATTCTTTTTGCTGCAATATGGAATCAAAAAAACCCCAAGAAAACCACGAATCAGGTGCATTTGGCTCTAAGGTTTCTACTATGTATCGAATGGCATCTTGATCTGTGGGAATCATATAATCACCCGCATACAAACTCACTCTTTTGTTATCCTCCACAATTTCAGTTTCCGAATGAACATAATGCCCCTCGTATGGCTTAGAACCGGTTTTATAGTTGCCAATCGAATAGGTGGAAAGCTCAATAACCGTATCGCGACTCAACCTCTTGAATTCAATTTTATTCAATTTTAGTCGTTCAATCACTTCCGACCAAGCTTGTGGTACGAAATAGAAAGTCGGAATTTTTGCAGTCTTACTGGCCACATATTCATCATAAAACTTGACATACCTGTTAAACGGCTTTCCCCGGTCGTAGTATAGTTGGTCTTGCCCCGTTACAGGACTTTTTTGATAATAAGGTTCAAAACCCAAGAATGGAACCAATTCTACCTTGCTTGTATCAACTTTCCATTCAATTGCATGTGACGTTGATGACCGAAGAGCCAAACGGTCTTTTTTACGTGCATCTCGAATGGCATCGGCATTTTGCGTTGTGTAACTGATGAACTCCTCAAGCATCGCTTGGGTAGCATCCACGCGAATAGGGAAAGGCTTTAACATGTGAGTCTCGGTCACAAATGCCAGTGATTGGTACAACGCTGCATATCCACTAGCATATCTAGGCGTCTCCATGAAACCGTAAATGCCGTTTTCGGGAGGAGTATCATATTTGAGTGTGTTCACGTAGGGCGACATCGGAAAGCCGCGCTTTTCCATAGCAGCGAATAAAGTAGGGGTCATCTGCTTCTTAATGAAGTCTCCTGATGCACCACCAAGTTTGTTGTGCTGAGTGGAAATCAAGGTCATTACATGTTGGTAGTCGGCACCATTGCTGACGTGGGTGTCGATAAATACATCAGGATCCCAATCCCTGAATGTCTTGGTGAAAGATTTTGCATTTTCAGAATCACATTTGATGAAGTCCCGATTCAGATCGAGGTTACGTGCGTTTCCGCGAAAGCCTTGGTTGATTGGGCCGTTCTGATTGGCACGCGTGCAGCATCTGCTGTTTAGTGATCCGTCTATATTATAAATTGGTATTATACAGATTATGACATTTGATGGAAGTTCTGTCTTGCCTGATAACAGGTTCTTTGAAAGTCTAACACTGGCATCAATGCCATCAGGTTCACCTGGATGGATACCGTTTAAAATCATCAAGATGGTTTTACCTTTTCTCTTGGCAATTACAGGATCGAAAATTCCATCTTTTGACAAAACGAAAAGATGTAGCGGCTTGCCAATATCTGTTAATCCAGACTCAATCAACAGGGCTGATTTGTGTTCACTATCTAGTTTTTTATAAATTGAAATACATTCATCCCAATTAATTGAAACATTGTCGCGATTTATCTTTTCAATATCCTGGCAAGTTGCAACGTGTGGAATGCAACCTATCATGATTGAGATGTTAAAAAAGCGGATGAATGTATTTGTCACAGGAATCAGGGTTTTAGCCATTTGTTAAGTATGGTGGCCGTGGAGTCTTCAAGCTTTTTCATGATGGAATATTCAATATCCATATTCGGATTGGTCCCGAGTACAATGGTGAAATTGCGCATGCTTCCTCCCCGCATGATTCGAATGGTAATGGCATCATTGGGCTTTTTGGTAGCTAAGTGGTCTTTCACTAAACCAGGTTCCTTACCATCAATATCCAAAACCTCATCATTCACACTCAAGCCCTGATTCCATGCAGATGAACCACGTTCAACCTGGGAGACTATCAATTTATTGCCCGATTGGTTGAATGTCGCTCCAAGGTATCCGGTTGGCTCCGCCATTCCATCTATTCGGTCTATCTGGATTCCTGCTTTGGCTAGAATTGATTCATAAGGAAGTCGCTCTTTACCATAGATGTATTTTTCAAAGAAGTCCTTGAAGCTTTTACCTGTTACCTTTTCGAACGCGTCCATCAGCTCTTGGTCTGTAATGCCTCTTTGTTGTTTCACAAAATATTCGTTGTAAAGAAACCTTAAGACATCATCCATACATGATGCCCCATTGGTGGCAGCCATGATTTCTATATCCATCAACATGCCAACGATTCCACCTTTGGTATAATAGGAAACAGTAGCGTTTTTAGAGTTTTCATTGGGCCGGTAAAATTTTATCCAAGCATCAAAGCTCGACTCCGCAAGGGATTGTATCGAATCACCTGGAGTGTTCATCACCCCCATCAGATTGTCGGTAACTATGGAAAGGTATTCCTCTCTGGTTCGTAATCCGGCACGATGTAATATATAGTCATCGTAATAACTGGTGAAGCCTTCGAAGAACCATAGTTGTGTGGTATAGTTTTCGTTTTCATAATCAAAAGGACCAAGCTGTATCGGTCGAAGTCGTTTAACATGCCACAGGTGAAAGTACTCGTGTGCTATAAGACTCAAAAAGCCATTGTATGTTTCGTCCTGTTCATAGCTGTCTTTACGTGTAATCACGGAAGTTGAATTCATGTGCTCGAGACCACCACCGCCAGAAGGAACATTGTGGACGATAAAAGTGTACTCTTTGTTTGGGTTTTCACCGTAAATCTTGGTACACTCGTCTACTATCTTCCAGAAATCAGTTTTGATTTTATCACGGTCGTAATTGGCTTTTCCAACCATGGCCACATGATGCGGTATGCCCTTGTAGTCAAAAGTGAACAAATCGTGGTTGCCGATGATAATTGGACAATCTGCTAATTGATCGTAGTTTTCTGCAATTCGTGTCCATTGATTCGCACCATAGGCAGGTAGACCAGTTGAAATTTTGGACCACTCAAATTTTGGAAAAAAGTTAATCATAGAAGGTTTCTGTCGGGTTTCTTCTGTATACATGAACACTGAAGGCCCATTGATATAAGCCTGTTCAGCATCTATGAAACTGGTTCTGACCGTCAATTCGAAGGCATAAACCCTGTAACTGATGGTGAGTGCTTGTGCGGAGTCGTTATATACCCTCCAAACATTTTTCCTGACTTTTTTAAATCGGATCTTGCTTCCATCGGTACCAATCGCTTTAAATCCTTCTACATGTCTCGAAAACTCACGAACCATATAAGAACCCGGAATCCACACGGGCATCTTCACATCAAATGAATCCCGTGGCATATCTTTAAGGTGCATATCCACCTCCGCGTAGTGGGAAGATGGATTTGAAAAACGGACATCGTAAATGGTTTGGGCAGATACGGTATCAAAGGTTAGAACATAAAGCAGAACCGAAAGGAGTAGATGTTTCTTCATAACTGATTAATATTTGATTTTCAAAACTATCTCATTGATTTTGTTATTGGCGTAATTGCATGAATGGGTTTTTAACAATGTTCTATTGCCATAGATGATACAATTTGGACAGTTTTTATGAATAACAAACCCCAATCTTGCTACTAGGATCAACGGGTTATATTTTATGTGGATTACTTTAAAGTGTTGATATTCAATTGATGTAAGCATATAATAGGTTCTTTTTTCCAATCAATCTTACAATTGGGACCACACTAGTTAGTTGTTTCGTTTTCAACTTGGAAACGAACCTAGATTTGTACCGTTGATCAAAAATAATAATGCCTATGGTTTGAAGATTGTTAAAACGCTCAATGACACCCAATAGGATGCCCGGTTAAGTTCGCTTACCGGGCATTCGGGTTTTATACGCTATTCAACTTTTCAACATTCCCAAAAGGTCAAGTGCCTTGCCATATCTTTACGGAAGTACTTAAATCCATTCCAATTTACTTTCATGAATCGTTTTTCACACTTGCATGTGCATACCCAGTTTTCCTTGCTGGATGGTGCTGCGGATATTTCCAAACTTTATAAAAAGGCTGCTGCTGATGGCATGTCGGCCCTAGCTATAACCGACCACGGCAATATGTTCGGTGTGTTTCAATTTGTAGCTGAAGCCTATAAACACAAAGATTCAAATGGTAAGCCTAAAGTCAAGCCGATTGTAGGTTGTGAATTTTATGTAGTTGAAAACCGCCACAAACGAACATTCACCAAAGAGGACCGCGACAAGCGGTTCCATCAGCTTTTTTTGGCTAAAAACGAGGAAGGCTATCGTAACTTGACCAAGCTTTGCTCCCTTGGATTCATAGAGGGACTTTACGGAAAGTATCCGCGCATCGACAAGGATTTGATAGTCCAATATCACAAAGGTCTCATTGCCACCACATGCTGCTTGGGAGCTCTCGTTCCACAAACCATTTTGAAAAAGGGGGAGGAAGAGGGCGAGCGCGAGTTTCGCTGGTGGCTTGATTTGTTTGGTGATGACTATTATGTCGAGTTGCAGCGTCATGGTATCCCTGAACAGGAGCAGGTCAATAAAGTGTTGTTGAAATTGGCTGTTAAGTACAACGTTCGCATAATTGCTTCCAATGATTCCCACTATGTGGATCAGAAGGACGCTAATGCACATGACATCCTGTTGTGTATAAACACAGGAGAAAAGCAAAGCACACCCACTGCCAAGGAGTTTTCAGACGATGAGGGGTCGCCCAAGGGAACCCGATTTGCTTTTTACAACGATCAGTTTTTCTTCAAGACGCATGACGAAATGTCGA
>JBKDSL010000124.1:0-31190 GCA_046340555.1 Bacteroidota bacterium | reverse complement strand
GTCCACATGTTGCCTTGTCCGCCTAACACGTGTTTCCTGAATTTCGCATCCAACTCGTTCGGTATCGGTTCAAATTCATAGACGCCTTTCAAGGTATTCAATCCGCCGATTGCCAAAGGTTCATAAACAGGTTCGGCTTGGTAGTGGTCGAAATAGCAGGGCTTGCCTGGACTCATCACAACATCATGTCCCATGGTGGCAGCATCAATGCCTCCTTGTATGCCGCGCCAGCTCATCACAGTGGCTGCAGGGGCAAGTCCTCCCTCTAAGATCTCATCCCATCCAATCATGATGCGCTTACGCTTCATAAGCCACTGGTCGAAGTATTTCATGAAATCGCTTTGTAGCGCTAGCATGTCGGAGATCTTTTTATTTTCGCAATAGGCTTTGCATTTTTCACAGTTGCTCCACGCGGTTTTGTCGACCTCATCACCACCCACATGAATGTATTTGGATGGGAAGAGTTCAAGCACTTCTGTGAGCACATCGGTCAAGAATATTTTTACACTATCGTCCGATGCACAGAAATTCGAACTGATGTTTTCATAGTTTCCGCCGGTCATTGGCAGTTGGGTGCTTTTGCTGCAGCTTAAAAACGGATAAGCCGCAATTGAGGCAGCCGAATGTCCGGGCATCTCTATTTCTGGAACGATGGTGATGGCCCGTTCCGCTGCATAGGCCACCACTTCGCGGATTTGCTCCTGCGTGTAAAAACCACCGTAGGAGGCTTGCTCATCAGACCTGGCCTGTGGTCGTACACCCCAAACGAGATTGTTCTTATCAACACGCCAACCTCCTACTTGGGTCAGCAGCGGATACTTTTTTATTTCGATGCGCCAACCTTGGTCGTCCGTAAGATGCCAATGAAAAACGTTCATCTTGAATTGGCCCAACAAATCGATGTATTGCTTCACTTCTTCAACCGTGAAAAAATGTCGACTCACATCCAAGTGCATGCCTCTCCATTTGAAACGTGGTTGGTCTTTGATGGTTGTGTGCCGATAGGATACCAATCCTGTAGGGGCCACAACCCGCAGCTGCTTCAAGGTTTGGGTTGCGTAAAAGAAGCCTGAGAAACTTCCAGCTTTTATACGAATGCCTTTTTCACCGATATGGAGTTCATAGCCCTCGTCGGTTATTTTCGAATCGAATACAGCCACCAATGCCTCTTTGTAAACAGGCACTTTCTTGGAAAGCTCTCCAGCGAAGCTATTGATAGCGGCAGCTACCTTTGGATCATCCGTACCCTCTACTCGCGTGGATGCGTTGCGTGGCCACACATAATATCCGTTTTTGTCCGGATAGGTGATTTGGCTTGGAAGTGGTATAAGATTCTGCGAAAAAGATTGGAACGATTGCAATAAAATCAGGATGACTAGTAGGCGCATGGCATTAAATTGGTTGACCCAAATTTAGTCAACACAAACCAATCATTTCAGTTCGTAAAGTTGCTGCGAACCGGCTTATTTTATCAAAACGCGGTTTTTGTCGTAAAGCCCTACCAATACGCTTTTGCCAGATCGGCTAACCCGTAAGCCGGCATACTTGGCACTATCGTATTGAACCGCCTTTCCCTCCTCAAAAAAATAGGAAGAGGCACCAATGTGGATTGACCATTTGTCGGTAGTGTACCTTATGGGGGTCTCAGCGCCACCCAAGGAATTTATTTTCTCTTCGAACCGCAAAGGAACATATACATTGGATTCGGTATTTTTCAATATGCAATAGCCCGACTTCGGGATGGAGTCTAAATTGAATCCTGATAGATCCTTGTAGTTTATGGACATGTAATCACCTTGGAAGGGTGAGCGCGGGTCCACAGGAGCCATCTCCAGCAAAACGAGCTTTCCGTGTTCCAAAATGGCCTCTTTGGAGCTAATGGAAATATTGAAAAGCGTTATAGTGGCTACCAATCCTATGGCTACCAATGCCAGATATAGTCTATCAGTTTTCATTCGTTCGAACATGTTTTTTGAAAACCAAATAAACAACAAGGAGTGTGACTCCGACAGCCATCATCATTATTGATTTCTCAAGCAATGTGAATTTCAGGTCGTAATAGAATTGGACAGTGGTTTGGATGAATGACAGTACCCCGATTATCATCAGGTCCCTGTTGCTGTATCCGAAGCCTAAAAATAATATGGCTAGCGAGCCGATGATAGCGGGAGCAAAGAAAGCCGGTACAGCAAGGAAGGCCAAGGCAATGATGGAAACGAGTCGATTGTTGTCTGTGTTTCGATAGATCAAATACAAGCAAACCGATAGCGGTGCCAAAGAGGAGATCCAAACAAAATGCGGTTGAACACTCAATACGGATGGCCATGCGATGATTTGAAAAGTGATAAGGGATGCAATGGCAGATGCATAGGCCATCGAAGCAATCAATTGCGACAGTCTACTGCGGGCAGCTAGCATTTCACCCTCCTTCTGGTATAGCAAAAACGCCACGGCCATTGTCAGATTGGAAATGATATGGATTCCGTTTTCCCAATGGTTTTTCAAGATAAATGCAATCAAGCTTCCGAAAAACAGCAGTACGGATGAGAAAACAACGATTTTGTTTTCCGATAGGCCCAGGGTTGCCATTGATATCAATGTGACTAAGCCAATCAACATGTTTGGTTGAAGGTCGTACAATGATGCACCATAAATGGTCATAAAGCACCCAACCATAAAGATGAAAACCCCAATTGTATCGGGAATATGAATTTTAGAAAACCTGTTTTGAAGAATGGATATCAATATGAATGGAACACCTATGCTTAAAACCAATGCAGGATGTTTGTAGATATTGAGCGTGAACATCAATCCTAAAAAAGCCAGAGAAGCAATATAGCCACCTGCAGTTTGAAAGATGGTGATGGATGTGGATTTGATCCCCAATCCAGATAGCTCTAAGGCTTGTTCATCCACAACAAATGTGTCGCCTACAACGCTCTCGGCCTCTTGTAAGGCTTGTGTCAAATCAGCTTTGCGGTTCTTCATTCCAAATATTCTTTAGATGTAACAACCTTTTGGTTAAATAAACTACGGAGGCCAAAACGAACAATGTAACGGTTATCAATCCAGCCTCGCCTTCGTCTATCTTGATTATGATAATTGCGCATACGATCGCTATAGCCGATAAAGATGCAATTGCCAATGGTTCAAGCTCTCGATTATTGAATCCGAAACGGGCCAAATAGGTTAGTACAAATACTGATAAAATCAATTGCGGAATGAAAAAAGGGCTTTCTGTTTTTTCCAAGCCAACGGCAAATCCCGAAACCATGTAATAGGCGCACACAGAGGAAACCACTGAGCGGAACCATCTTGGAGATCCCAAGTTCAAACGTAATTTTGATAATATAATCGGCAACACTAACGCTAAGAAGTTGGCACAGGTTATGGCAAAGTAAATCGGTAAATCTGAATCAATATGCGTTTTATTCCATAAAAACAGAGCGATGGTGACTTGCAAAAGCAACAACCAAAAAAGAGTTAAAGGAGCAAACCTTGCGGCCACAACCCAGAGGGAAATAGCCATTGTCCACGAAAACATCAAATCATAGGCGAGTGCTTCTGTTTGGTAAACCTGCCCGAAAACAGCGAGCATGCCACCAACCAGTACTGAGGATGCGGTCAAGGAAATGTTTCTGAAAAGCGGATTCAGTCGGGTGATGAAGTATGGCAAGCATGTTAGTACCACCGCGGCTTGCGCAACGGCGAGCTTAGTGTTGTTAGGCAGGGAACTCCAATTATAAGCAAAGAAGAATACAATTCCGGCAACCAAAAAACCGGCGCCTAAGGTTAGGAGGACAACATCAATAAACGCGTTCCATTTGGAGCGGTCCGGATACACGCTTCCTTCCAGGATTTTGGAAATTTGTGGTTTGTCCAGATTGCTGAACTTGATAATCGCCCAAAGCTGCTCGCGAGTCATGGCGCTAAAAGTATGAGATATTAAATGTTGCTTTAATGACAATTGTTAAGTTTTTTGATTTATGATTCGTTATCAAAGGATTAAATTCTTGTTTATGCTTCAAATGGGTATGTTTTCCCTCTTTGCGGGATTTGAATAAATTCCATCTAGATGTTTAATTCAAACACATTCAGACTTCAATACGGTAGATCGAAATCAATGTATAATGGTGAATTGAAAAAGGGCAGACTGATTAGCTAAGGGCTAAATCCCCATATACAGTCAATCGGTCGGGTGTTTTGTAATGGTGAATTGTTGGATATTCAGTGAACTTGAAAGTTGTGAGATGGAGACAAGTGAAATTATCAATCGCCTAAACATTGAACTTGTTTTTCAACTTTAAAAATGGCGATTCGATGTATTTGTAGCTCAGGTTGGCAATTAGCACAGTTAGTAGCACCGCAGAAATTGCTTTGGCAACAACAAAATTACTGGAGTTTGTAAATAAGAAAAATATGATATTGATGGCCACCATGTGGAGCAGGTAAATGCTATAGCTGATCTTGCCTAGCCAAGAAAGCAGGGGAATAGATGAGATTTTGAAAATAGAGTTTTTGCCAAAGTTCTGTTCAGCTATGACAAAGGCGAAGAATAACATCGGAATCACGTGAAATAGTTTCTTGTAGCCTGGAAATATTATGGAAATGGGGATTTCGAGTAACATAATGGAAATGCATAGAACATAAATGACCTGGGTTTTTTGCTTGGAAATTCTTGCTAGCAAGTCTTCCAATTTCAAACGATGGTAAAATGCAAACCACGCCAACAATCCACCCAAAGAAAGGTAGCGAATGCAGCTGATGAAATGGTAATCTCCTCCATGCAATTTGGAGCTAACAACGGCATGAAAAATTTCCGATGACAGTATGAGTACGACACATACCCAGGGAAAATGTTTGGATTGTCCACAAGCGATAAACACCAAAGGCCACAATAAGTAAAACTGCTCCTCAACGCATACGCTCCAATGAACGCCTAAGATGTTTGCCGTTGGGAAACCATGGTAAATATGATCGAAGTTTGCGATGAATAATGAATACCAGGTCAAGCTGGCATTTTCATCATGAGTCAAGCCGCTGTAACCGATAGCCATTGGATACAGAACGAATCCGATGATCAATGAAAAAAAATACAGGGGCCAGATACGCAAGGCTCTCCTCATATAGAAGTAGCCTAGTTTGAAACGACCAGTTTTCGATTTTTCAATGAACATGAGGTAAGTAATCAGAAAGCCACTTAGTACAAAGAAGAAAATCACGCCGAACCTCCCGCCATGTGTTCCGTTGAAATACATGAAAAATTTCAACACCTTGAAAGTTATCGTATCCGGAAAATCAAACCAACTTGAAATGTGCGCAAAAACCACTGCAAAAGCTGCAATTGCGCGCAACCCATCTAGGTTTTCAAAGTACTTTACATATGCAGGCCCTGAAAGGCTTTGGCTTATCCCAGACAAATTTACTTGATGGCTTTTCGGGGTGCAATTTATAAAGAAGCATCCGAAAACCGTTTTTCAACGGGAAACATTTTATTTTGCCTGCTTTTGGCCCGTACGAAGCACCGAAAAAACCACACTGGTAATCAGAACCGAGATAATGAATATCAAGGAGTGATGAATCTCAACCTTGTAGATGTCCACCATCACCATTTTCAACCCAACGAAAATGAGAATAATAGATAATCCAACAGAAAGGTATTTGAAGCGGTCGATGATGTTCGCCAAAGCGAAGTACAGTGAACGCAGTCCTAGGATGGCAAATACATTGCTGGTGTAAACAATGAAGTGGTCCTGGGTTACCGCTAAAATCGCAGGTATACTATCAACCGCAAACACCAAATCCGTCATTTCAATAATGATCAAAACAAGAAATAGTAGCGTGGCGGTTCGTTTGCCGTTTTCACGGATGAAAAACTTGTCGCCATGCAGTTTGTCGCTGAAGGGCATGATTTTCTTGAAAAGCCCAACCACCGGGTTTTTCTCGGGCTCAAGCTTCTTGTCGGTATCTTTCAACATCCGGATTCCGGTAAAAATCAATATGGCTCCGAAGATGTAAATGGTCCAATGGAACTTTTCTAGCAAAGCGACGCCTGCGAAAATGAAAATGACGCGCATTACCAAAGCACCTAGGATGCCCCAGAAAAGCACCTTGTGTTGGTATTTTGCCGGGATTTGGAAAAAGCCGAAGATTAAAACGAATACGAAAATGTTATCGACACTCAACGCCTTTTCAATCACATATCCGGTGAAGAATTCCAAGGCTTTTGTTTCACCGAACCAATGGTACACAAGCCCGTTGAAGCACATCGCCAAACCAATCCATACCCCAGACCAGATTAAGGCCTCCTTGGCACTTACTTCATGTGACTTGCGATGAAAAACCCCTAGGTCTAACGCCAACATGAATAACACAAAAAGGTTGAAATAAATCCAGAATGAGGGTTGAAACTCCATAAAGGGGGTGGTTGTTAATGTAGTTCTCCAATAACATAATTTTACGCCTTAGGTTAGCTCCCCTAATCTAAAATTAACCAACTCAAATCCAGCCTATTGAGGTTGCTAAAAGACTTCGATAATCCAATTTTAAAGATCTGCATGATGAAACGAGTTAAATGTTATCTGTTCTTTTTGTTTGCTGCGGTTAGTCATGGCCAATTATTGGCACAATCAATTTCAGTCGATTCTCCGGATGGATTTATCAAATTAGAGATCAACAGCGAGGGCAAGAGATTAGGCTATAAGGTCACTAAGAAAGATGGCACCATAGTACAGTCTGCTGTTCCTATGGGGTTTTCCTTTGCCAATTCACCTTCATTTCGCGAGGCTTTGGAAATGGAATTGTTGACTCGTAACGAGGTAGATGAATATTGGACTTCTCCTGCGGGATCCGCTGGGACCATCAGAAACCATTACAACGAGGCAACCATTGAAATTCGTGAAGAAGGAATAGGTCGCAAATTGCAAATGATCGCAAGGGCTTACAACGATGGCGTAGCGTTCCGATACCTGTTTCCGGATACGTTCTCCAACGACAGTATTTTCATAACGCAAGAACACACATCATTCGGGTTCGCATCAACCGATTCTTGTTATTGGGCTCCTTATGATGATTTCGCATACGAATCATTATATCGATGGGATGCCGTTGCGAGTGCAAAGGCCTCTTCAACCCCTTTCACTGTAAAAATACAAAGCGG
Source organism: Bacteroidota bacterium (assembly GCA_046340555.1). Taxonomy (GTDB): domain Bacteria; phylum Bacteroidota; class Bacteroidia; order AKYH767-A; family OLB10; genus JALRAP01. Next base: position 24,031 of record JBKDSL010000124.1, on the reverse strand, counting down.
GGCTTGGGTTTCTGTTCATGAAGCCGAGCTAGTGGATTACTCGGAGATGTATTTGAAGCCCATCAATTATAAATCAGGCGCTTTCGAGTCGACCTTGCACCCATGGCCGGATGGAGTTGCCTGCAGAGCGAAAGGAGCATATTCCACACCGTGGCGATGTGTGTTGATTGAAAGCAGTGCTGCAGGACTTTTTACCTCCAACCTGATTCAAAATTTGAATCAATCGCCCACACTAAATGATTTGTCATGGATAAAACCCATTCGTTTCGTAGGAATTTGGTGGGGCATGCACACAGGAAAATATACATGGACTGAGGGAGCCAAACATGGTGCCAATACCAATCGAACAAAGCAGTACATCGATTTTGCCGCCGCCAATGGCATTGAAGGCGTATTGGTGGAGGGTTGGAACAAGGGCTGGGAAACTTGGGCATCTGATAACACACCTGTACAGGACTTTTTAACCCCTGCCAACGACTTCAATTTGATTGAAGTTGCGAATTATGCCAAGGCTAAGGGAGTTCAGTTGATTGGTCATCACGAAACAGGTGGTAACATTCCTGAATATGAAAGGCAAATGGAAGAGGCCTTTGAACTGTATTCCAAGTTGGGAATTCGATACGTGAAAACGGGTTACGCAGGATCAATCATACCGAAAGGCATGCCACATCATGGGCAGTACATGGTGCGGCATTTTCAAAAGGTTGTGGAGCTGGCAGCCAAGTACCAAATTTGTTTGGATGTGCACGAAAGCATCAAGCCTACCGGTCTTGATCGCACTTGGCCCAACTTGCTAACGCAGGAAGCTGTTCGTGGTAATGAGTGGAATGCGACTTACAAAGCCTCTTTGCCATCGCATTCGGTCACAATTCCCTTCACGCGTGGTGTTGCCGGTCCGTTTGATTTTACCCCCGGTATTTTCAAGACCAACCACTCACCTAACGAAAGCAAGCGCATCCCCAACCTTATTACCCATCAGCTTGCACAATGCGTTGTGTTCAACAGTCCGATGCTCATGTTTGCCGATATGGTTGAGAATTATGAGCGGCATCCGTTGTTGCCTGTGTTGAAACAAATCAAATCGCAATGGGACACCACCATCGCGCTAGCTGCCCAAACAGGAAAGTATCTAGCTGCAGCTCGAAAGGATGGTGATAACTGGGTGTTGGCAGCTCTCACCGGCAATGGATCGGCTTCCTTTCATGTGTTGCTATCATTTTTAGATGGAGGTATTAACTACAAGGCTACTTTGATACATGATGTACCAACTTCCAATATTGATTCTACGAAGCAGATTTATGGTTCCACAATTTTTAATGTTGCGAACAACGATTCGATTCCCATCAACATGCTTCCTGGTGGAGGTTTTTTCATGACATTGGAGCCTTTAGCCAATGGGGCTGCAAGCGGCTCAAAGGATTTGGAGAAGAACAGGTACTTAAACAATGCACCAAAATTCAATCGGATATTTGCTGCGAGGCCGATAATCGGAGAGAACCGAATCAGCCATATGGCTGTAGGCAAAGGAGTGAAGCGCTTCACGCCCTTCAATGAACAATACCCCGCATCGGGACCTGCCGCTCTGAATGATGGACTTAGAGGAGGTATGGATTATGCGGATGGATTATGGCAGGGATACTATGGAACAGGATTGGATATCACCATTGACTTAGGAATTCCCGACACTTTGGGCAAAGTGTCTGTCGGTTTTCTTGAAGCACCATCCAGTTGGATTTTCATGCCTGATGAGGTGGAGCTTGCCTACTCAAGGGATGGTGTTGTTTATCAAATTGTATCGAAGCAATCACCTCCCTTAGCAAAAAGCACCAAACCAGACGTGCATCGTATAGAGGACATAGGATTCGCCAATCTGAATATTGTAGCCAGATTCGTACGAATCCGCACATTGGGACAGAACGTTTGTCCACCCAAACACCCTGGGGCTGGAAAAGCTTCATGGGTCTTCGCTGATGAAATAATGATATGGCGTAAATAACGGCAGGGTTCGCCAAAAAATCATGTGACGTATATTCATAATCATTAGATTCAGCCTCTTTAAATCATTAACGTGAACACCATGGTTTATTTGATTCGTGCACTTTGTAAGTCTATTGTGTTTTTTTTCAAATCCACAATTGCAATCACCTTATTATTGTTCCCATTTGCGGCAACGGCACAGCTAGTCATCAATGAGGGATCCAATAGGAATTATGCTGCTATTGCGGATGAAAACGGTGACTATCCGGATTGGATTGAAATCTACAACGCTGGCACCGATACGGTTCAGTTATTCAATTACTCCTTAACCGATGATCCGGCTGTTCCGGCCAAATGGACTTTCCCCAATATCGAGATGTTGCCCAACCAATACCTGGTTGTTTTTTGCAGTGGTAAAGACCGAAAGCCGTTGGCTGGATTTGTAAATGTGCTAAACCAATCCAATTACAATCCCACAGTTGGATGGAATCAACATGTGTTTAACACCCCTTTCAATTGGGATGGTGTTTCATCGATACTCATCAATATGTGCTCTTATAGGATTGGGTACACCACGAATTCCGTATTCAATCAATCGGCCACAACTTACAATTCAACACTCTTCGCTTATAATGATGGCAGCGAAGCATCCTGCCAAGCGCCATACGGATTCAAAGCGCAACTGAGGCCGAACATCAAACTCAACAACACCGTTATCGGAACAGGTTCCATCCAAAACTCGCCTTACGATTACCCCGCACCTTATGGTAACTGGTACTGGTCGGCCAAGAACCAAATGATTTTTCCTGCTGCAGAACTCATCGCAGCCGGACTGCAACCAGGGCCGATAACGGATTTGGCATTGGATGTGGCAGGAACCGATCCCGGAACCGTTTATCAATACATTGATTTTTCGATGAAGCTGGTACCATACAATGAGGTCAACACTGCGTTTGAGCCAGTTGATACGAGCTTGCGATTGCATACGAATTTCAAGATCAGCAAAGCCGGCGAGTTCGTTTACTTGTACGATACTGCTCAAGTGCTCAAAAGCAATTTGCTTGTAAGCACAGAACAGCCCGATGTAAGCACGGGTTGTTTTCCGAACGCCAATGTGAACGCGCCTGCGGTCTTATTCCAGGGCGGATCGCCTGGGGCCTCCAATAATATGTTGGTTGCTTACAGCAACTACCTATTGCCTCCTATAATCAATGTCGCCTCCGGATTTTACAATGCTCCGCAAACGGTTTCTATGGTTAATCCGAATATAACAGGCAGTGTTATTCGCTATACATTAGATGGCAGTGATCCAAAGCCCAATTCCACCATTTACAATGGAACACCGATCTCGTTGTTCTTTTCAAGCGTCATCAAAGCCAGGGCGTTTTCCAGCACTTCATTACCCAGTACCTTATCCACCGCTACTTGTTTCTTTGGAGTAAGTCACACCACGCCGGTGCTTTCAGTCATCACCGATCCTCAAAATCTATATGGTTCCAATGGTATTTTTGATAATTGGCAATTTGATTGGGAGCGCGTAGCATACGTCGAGTACTTCGATACACTGAACCAATTGATTTTTTCACAACAGGCGGGAATGCAAGTTGATGGTGGATTGGGAGGAAGCCGTTCACAACCGCAAAAATCTTTCCGTGTAGAGCTAGACCACCCTGTACTTGGAGCGGGACCCGTGTATTATCCGATTATTCCCAATCGGCCCAACCGGACCAAGTATAGTAAATTGTATCTGCGCAACGGCAGTAATTATTTTCTGAGTTTGCCTTTCAAGGATGCCGCCCATCTTGAAAACATGGGAGCCGAAACCTATAACTATTATTCGGCTTGGCGACCGGTTACCGTTTACATTAATGGTGCTTATTTCGGGTTGTATGAGTTGCGAGAGAAATTCGATTCCGAGTATTTTGAAGAACAGGAGGGTGCTGATGGAGATTCGCTTGATCTCCTCTCGCTGAGCGCGTGGAATTATTACGTGTTGCGTGCCGTTGAGGGTTCTGTGGATTCATTTTATGTGGATTATAATTCATTCAATACACTGAATCCTGCAGACACGGGCTATTGGAATGCCGCCGACAACTTTTTCGATCTGCAATATTATACCGACTACATCATAGGCGAAACGTATGTAGGCAATGTTGATTGGCCGCAAAACAATATCAAGATCTACCGATCTAACACTTCCGGATTCAGATGGCGCTTCTGCCTGATCGATTTGGAGGGCTCCATGAACCCGTTCGGCTTCTCCAACGCTTTCGATGACCATATTGGATATGTGTTAGGTGCCAATCCTAACAATCCATTCATCAATGTTTTCTTGAAGAGCATACAAAACCCACGATACAGGAATTATTTCATCAACCGTTACGCGGATTTGATGAACACATCCTACCAATACACGCGATTGGAGGCGGTAGCCAATAGCATGTTCAATCAAACGGCTCCTGAAATGCCGAATGAATATATGCGCTGGGGTGATCCTAACAACATCAATGGTCAGATGGCTTCTTTCCAAAACAACCATCAAACCTTGCTTTCGGAGTATGGAGTTCGTACGAGCGAGGTCCGCAATGATATTCAGAACAACTTTTCACTTAGCGGGCAGGTGGATGTCACATTGGATGTGGAGCCAATTGGTGCAGGCAAAATCCAAATAAGCACTATTGTTCCAGATTCTCTTCCGTGGACCGGCGTGTATTTTAATGGCAATCCCGTTCGCATTACTGCGCTACCCAATCCTGGATACACCTTTTCACATTGGGAGATTACGGGATCGGGCCCCATTGTAGTAGATACCAACATTTCCATCCAGTTGAATATACCAACTGCCACCTTGTTCGAAGCGTTCTTCAATGGTGGTCCTTCGGGCTTAGTGCAACAAGAAGTTGATGCCAATGCATTAAATGTTTTTCCCAATCCATCATCGGGCATTGTGCATGTTCGAATCGATTCACCCTTGAAAGGACTTCAATTTGGAGCCGTTGATGTTTATGATTTCACCGGAGCCAAGGTTTATGAGAATAGGATTGGCGATGTGAACACATCCTTCCAGATTGATCTGTCGGAAATGGCAGGTGGTGTGTACATGATAAAAGTCAACTGTGGGGACGCATCATACATGCGAAAAGTGTTGATTAAATAGTCGCAAATCGCCCCTATACGGACTATCTTTACTTTATATCAAATAACCCCAACAGCAATGCGACTCTTTTTTTGTCTCTTAATTCCCTTAGCAATTGGAGGTTTCTCGGGATACCTTTCAGCAGCGGGCGTGAATGATTGGTATTTCACCATCAACAAACCTTCATTCAATCCTCCTAGCTGGGTTTTCGGTCCGGTATGGACATTGTTGTATTTATTGATGGGCTATTCCCTTTACTTGGTATTGAAGGCGCAGCCATCAGACGCTCGCACCACTGTGATATGGCTTTTTACAATACAAATCACCCTCAACTTTTTATGGAGTCTGATTTTTTTCCGCTGGCACATGATGGGTTTTGCATTCATCGAAATCGTTTTATTGTGGCTTACGATTTTACTGATGGCCTTTAAGATGCACCAGGTTTCCACCACAGCCGCCTGGCTTCAGATACCTTATTTGTTATGGGTAGGCTTTGCCTCGGTGCTTTCAGGAAGCTTATGGTGGTTGAATAGGTAGTTGAAAGACATTGGGTATTGGTCATTAGGGATAGGGAATTGATTTTTTATTAACGAAAAGCAATTCGAGTTTGCGCCTATTTAAACAATTGTGTTAATCATTCCCCAATGACTAATGACCAATGACTAAATCACTTCAACTTCAAGCTCAGCGCCTGCATGGTTACGCGTGCATTGGCATGATGGTAGAGGATGTCGTTTACCGCTTGGCAAATGGGAAGCTCCACCTGGTATTTGCCATTCAAAGCATGAATGCATTTTACGGCGTAATAGCCTTCGGCCACCATGTTCATCTCCAACTGCGCCGACTGCACCGAATATCCCTTTCCAATCATGCTGCCGAAAGTTCGGTTTCTGCTGAACTGCGAATAAGCGGTAACCAGCAAGTCACCAAGGTAGGCCGAGTCTTTGATGTCGCGCCCGATTGGCGATACCGTATCAACAAACCGCTTGATCTCCTGTATGGCATTCGACACAAGTACCGCTTGGAAATTGTCGCCGTACCCCAAGCCATGGCAAATGCCGGAGGCAATGGCGATGATGTTTTTGATTACAGCAGAATATTCGGTACCGTATATGTCGTCGGAAACCGTTGTGCGGATATAGCGGCAATTCATAAGGCCTGCAAGCAAAGCCGCATGAGACGTGTCTTTGCATGCTAGCGTCAAGTAAGAAAGCTTTTCCATCGCAACCTCTTCAGCGTGGCATGGACCGGTGATCACACCAATCTGTTCGTATGGTATTTCGAAATTACGGTGTAAGTATTCGCCCACAATCAAAAGTGGTCCGGGTACGATGCCTTTGATAGCCGAAAAAACAGCCTTGCCCTTCAAGCTTTCAGGGGAAATTTCCGACAGGCTGTATTCAAGGAAGGCCGACGGCACCGCCAAGATGATCAAATCGCAGTGATTGATGGTGGATTTCAAATCGGATGTGGGCACCACCTTGTTCAGGTCGATTTCCACATCGCTCAAGTAAGATGGATTGTGTTTATTCTGTTGAATTGACTGAACAGCTTCATGGCTGCGCATCCACCAATGAATGCGGTCGCAATTGTTTGAAAGGATTTTTACGAGTGCAGTGGCCCAACTTCCTCCACCAACAATTGCGATTTGCTTACCTGATTCCATGTGCTATTCCGAATCAGAATTCTATTTCGGATGTTTTGGATTCGCCATTGCGCATGAAGGTAACCGTGGTTTTGTCGCCCTTGGAGAATCGTCCCAAAGCTTTCATGTATCCCATCATATCGGTTACATCATGTTCGCCGATCTTCACAACCACATCGCCAGCCAATAACCCTGCTTTCTTGGCGGGCTTGCCGTCGCTCACACCATCAATACGCATACCCTTTCCATCAAATCCGTAGTCGGGAACAACACCCAAGGTTACTTTGAAACGCGGCGTGTCTTCATTGTTGTTGTCATTGGTTTTGGTGAAAGGCATCTTGCCGTCGTTGTTGTTTACAACGGCAATGACCTCCATGATATAATTGATAATATCCAGTTGTCCTTCAAAGTTGATTTTGTCAGCATCATCGGACGGCTTGTGGTAGTCATCATGAGTGCCCGAAAAGAAGTGCAACACAGGAATGTCGCGCAAATAGAACGAAGCATGATCGGAAGGGCCCATGCCTGATTCGGATGTCTTCACGCGCATACCGTCGGGCTTGATGCTCTCTATTGCTGTTTTCCAAACAGGAGAAGTGCCAACTCCATGCACCAACAACAACGGATCTTCTTTTTTAAGACGGCCGATCATATCCATATTGATCATGCAATTGATCGACTCTATGGAAACAGGCAGGTGTTTAACCATATGCGCAGATCCGAGCAATCCTAACTCTTCTGCGGAAAATGCAATCAACAGATAGTTGTTGGATTTAAGCTGCGAGGATTTCAAAACCCTTCCTAGCTCTAACAGTCCAGCAGTACCACTTGCATTGTCATCTGCCCCATTATGAATGGCTTTCTCGGCGCCACGATACAAGGATGCATCATTACCATATCCTAAGTGGTCGTAGTGTGCACCAATCACAATGGTGTGCTCCGCTTGGTTGTCGATCAGGCCTATTACATTGTGGGCGGTTTTCTCGTTTTTCAATATTTCGGCTTTGCCTTCAACCATTACCGAAGTTTTAGATTTAAGCTTTCCGGAGGCTTCTGCATTGACAAAAACCACGGGTATGGAGGAAGCTGTAATCCGGTTGGAATATTTACCTGTAGGACTTACAGTAGCGGTATCACTATTTATGAAAATGACTACTGAAGCACCCCGCGCCGCCGCACTATCAATTCTCGTTCGGATCTCCGCATAGGCAGAAAGCTTTGAATGGGGATCAATATCCGAAGGCATGCCGAACTCCATCACAACCGCCATACCCTTAACATTCATTTCTCGATAGTCATCTCTGCCAGGCGCGGCAATACCGTGCTTGATGTTGATGGTTTTACCTGCGAAAGAACCGTTGGAGGAGTAGGCTAAAGGGAAAAAGTCCTTTTTCATTTCCAACTCAACCTTACCGATACGGAATTTGTTGTTTGCTCCGGCATAGTATCCGGCATTGAAAGTGAAAGGCTGCAGAAACCCGTCCTTGCCTGCTGGCGCAACACCGGCGCTGTAAAGTTCCCGTATGATATATTCGTAGGCAAGCTTTTCGCCGGCCGTGCCAGGCTCTCGACCCTCCATCTCATCCGCCGAAAGGCGAACGATGTCGTTGGACATCCTTTTCAATTCCGGGGAAGGATAAGGCTTGGTAAGGGTATCCGTGCCGGCAAAAACAGAAATAGGAAACAGTGAAACAATGAAGAGTCTGAAAATGTGTTGTCTAATGGTTTTCATGGCTTTTATTTGTTGACCCAAAGTTACTAACAATCCTTTGAGGAAATCTATTTTAAATCAAGGTTTACTCAAAACTGACAAGACCTATTTTTGAAGTGTTCCTCAAGGCCCTGCCCCCCCGGCCACCGATAAGCTCACCATCGTTAGGGAATACCCCTGTTCAGATCACTTGCTGCAGTTGTCACCGGTATACACCGGTGATGGCTTTTTTCTTATCAATCATGTCCTGGCCTGCTGAGGCTTTTCCGTTGCATGCCCCAATCGTGTAACCAACTCAATAGGATATGAAAGATCGAATTTCAACGGTTCTAGTTGACCAGCATTATGATTTTGCCAACGGCTTCAGGTCGACCATGGCTCTGCATTGTCCGGAGCTTGAAATTCTGGCCGTTGCCAGAACGGCCAATGAAGCCCTCGATATCATAAGGGAATTCAAGCCGCAAGTGGTGTTCTTGGATTTCAATTTGGACGGCGATTCTGCATCGGATTTACTCGATTGTTTTCCGGATCGGGGGTTTTCGATTATAGCGTTGGCCAATACACCTGATTTTAAAATAAAAGCACTTAAGCAGGGCGCGCTTGAATACCTCGTAAAACCATTGAAGATTGAATCTCTGGTTGGCTTGGCGGATAAGATCAAAATGGCGAGGGATAGCCAAGCAGTAAGCCAGGTAAACGATAAATTGACCAGTATTGCCTTGTCACATGCAGGAGGATTTTTAGTTGTGGAGCTGAATGAAATCGCACGCTTGCAAGCCGACGATAACTATACTAAAGTGTTTACGGAGGATGGTAAAAGGTACATGGTGTCAAAGCCCTTGAAGGACTTTGAACGCCGTTTACCGGAAGATGTGTTTGTTCGTCCACATAAATCCCATATGATCAACATGTTTTTTCTCAAGCGTTTTTTGAATGAAGATGGTGGTGTAGCCGTATTGAAAGACGGCACCAAAATCCCCATTTCCAAACGTAAAATGTCGCATTTCATGGCTGCAGTTAAAAGGTTTTCTTTGGTAATCAGGAAGTGACCCTATAGGAATGTTTATATTTGTCGGCGATGGATTCTTGATGAATTCCGGTGATCGATGAACTTGCAATCCATTTTCAACCGTTGGTTACCCGTAAGTGTACGGTATTTGCTGGCAGTGGTTTTTTTCGCCACCATCATCTTTGCTTTGCTTCGAGGTTCTTTCATCCTGTTCAACGGTCGAGGTGAGACCGGTTCAGATGGCACACTTTTGTACAATACTTTTCTTTTAGGGTGGAAATTCGACATGGTGGTGTTATCTTACTTGTTGGCATTGCCCATCTTGATTTTTTTGATCCATTATTTAATTCAATCCAAGAGCAAAGTTCCAACAAAGACAATATCATATCTGGTGTCTGCAGGTATGGCCGTTTCATGCTTTGCAGCGATTGCCGATATACCATATTTCGATTTTTTCAAGAACAGACTCACCGAGGATGCACTACAATGGATGGGAACCCCAGGAACGGTTTTTCACATGATAGCCTCCAACCATACACATTTGTTCTTTTTGATTTTGGCTTTTTTGTTATGCCTATTGACGGGATGGTTCTTCCATGCGATTGCTAAAAGGATGATCGTGGATGTTGATTGGCGTTTAGAATTCAAACGCGTTGGCAAGCCTGCTGCGTTCGCAGTCTTTTTGGTTTCAGGCTTCATTTGCTTCCTTGGCATGCGTGGCAAACTCACACATCCGATTCGGCCGGGCGACGCCTTCCATTGTGATAATGCCTTTTTGAATCAAGCCACTTTGAATCCGGTATTTACTTTTATGAAGAGCTTTTCATACAAAGTGAATTTGATGGATGATGGGGAGGCAATAGCCAAGACTCGGAACTTTTTAGGACTTCCTCATCTTCAATTAATGAAAGGTGAAAATCCTTTTCATCGCAGCGTTGATGCTTCCATTATTCAACCTAACAAGCCGAATGTTGTTTTAGTATTGATGGAAGGAATGGGAGCTAGATTCATGGGTGTTTTTGGAAACGGTAAAGGCATGACACCCGAACTGGACAACCTCGCAAAGAAATCTTTGTTGTTCGAAAATGCATACAGCGCGGGCATTCATACCAACAACGGCGTTTTCTCCACCCTATACAGTTATCCCGCATTGAAGCGTATCCGTCCTATGAGCACGGTTCCCACTCGAAAATTCACGGGGTTGCCCTATGCCCTGAAAGAACAAGGCTACCGGAATTATTTCTTCTGCTCACATAACAGAGCGTTCGACAATCTTGGGAATTTCATTCCAGCCAACCATTTCGACCAGTTGTATACTCAGGAAGATTTCCCTGACTCGGCATCAATTGGCCCTTATGGTGTTCCAGATGGCTACTTGTTCGATCGCTTGTTGATGCATCTAGACACCATCGCCGCCAAGGGGCCTGTATTTACAACCGTATTAACAGCCTCCAACCACGACCCTTATGTGATCCCTTCAGATTTCGAATCCGTTTTTTCCAACAAGGAGTACGATGCGATCCGTTACGCAGATCATGCGATAGGAAAGTTCATGTTAGAGGCCGCTCAAAAACCTTGGTATGCCAATACGGTTTTTGTTTTTGTAGCCGACCATGGTCGTGTTTATGGAGATGAGCCTTACGATCTACAACAATCTTTCAGTCATATTCCCATAATCATGTATTACCCCAGCCAAATCCAACCAGCGCGAGATGCACGGTTCATAGGACAGGTAGATGTATTTCCAACATTGATGGGCATTTTAGGTTTGGGTTATGAAAACAACACACTTGGCGTGGATGTAATGAAACAGCTGCGCCCCGCAATTTATTTTTCACAAGACGACAAGCTGGGCTGCATCAATGGTCAATGGCTGTACGTTTATCGTTTTGGTGGTAAAGAAACCTTGTACGATTACAGGGAAGGTTCCTCGGTTGATCATGCCTCAAAACAACCTGAAGCCATTGAGGCTTTACGCGACTATTCTTTGTCTCAGACACAGTCGGCCGCTTATGTGATTTCCTCGAATCTCACATCGCCTCGCAAATAAAAATCGCCTGTTTGATTTTTTGTGTTATGGTTCGGACTTACTAATCTAATTAGCGTACCCGTAAACGCCTCCCCTTGCGGATGCTTTTTTCGTCCTTGATTTGGTTCAACCGCTTTAACGCTGAAACTGTTGTTTTATACTGCTTGGCTATGATGGCCAGTGTTTCGCCCTCTTTTACCACATGGTATTTGGCAGTCACCGCTTTGGTATCTTGCAAGGAAACAGGGGGTAAGTTTAGCAGCGAATCGTTGGCGCAAGGACAAAAGCGCTTTTGCTGAATCATAGTAAAGCCGAGATCAGGATAGGGGATAAAGGCTTGAATGGATTTTTTCACATGCGGATAACCTTTGTATAAACCATCCGTGTTCATTTCCCAATAACGCAATGCCTGATTGTTGGTGTATCCGCAAAACTGCATCAAGGTAAACGCAGCCAATCTGCCGCTTTGATGCCATCCATTCCAACAGTGGGCATACACCATGCCTGGGTTTTCCTCGTTGGCACGGGCTTGCAAGTCTTTGAAAAAGTTATACACCATCGCAGAATCGAGAACGGGTTGGCATGAATAGTCCAAGCCTGTTTGTTTGATTGAATCCAGTTTTTCCTGCGGAAACAGCTCCACGAAATTTTTACGATACAGATACACCACCTTATCGAATCCTTGTTGATGGAGCTGTTCCAATGTTGTTGGAAGCAGTGGGTTCATATAGGATTCAGGATGGTTGTTTCCCCCCCGATATAAAAGGTTTTTCAGTACCACTCTTATATTGCGACACCCATTAAGGTCTTCGAACCCTTTTCCTTTGTTGTTAACCAATTTCGTTTGGATGGAATCAAGTCCGAACCTATCGGGTATGCAAAATGGTTGCGCTGATAAATTGTTTGTGAAGAGGGCTAAAAGGGATATGAACAAGGTTGTGCCAATTCTTCTTCTGTTTCGAAGCAAGTAGAAGCAGGACGCAAACAGGATGAATGATGCTGGTATATGCCAATTTGAACCCGATGCGTTTTGGTTTATAGGCGCTATGAATTCCGGCTCATGAGGATCTAATGGGTTAATACGCCCATGGTATGACCATGGTTCGGAGGTGTTGTTGCGGGTAGCCAAAATAATCTCACGGTACTCGTAAAGCGAATCAGGACAATAGATGGTGATTTTATCCACGATTGATTCGTTCTCATCCAAAATAAACCAGGTCCCTCCTCTGAGGTCAAACCCTGTCAATGTATCCATCAGTACAATGGGTTCTTTCATCACTAATTTAACTGCTCGCTCCGGATCATTGGTGAACCAGCATGCGAATCCTGAGGGTATGTTGGCCTTTGGCAATTCTATTTTATCGGGAAGTCCGTTTTTTACCAATCTCATGCCATTGGTCGATAAAGAATCAAACGAGTTGTTGTATATCCTGAAAAGGAAAAACTGCTCTTTTCTAGACTCACGAACGGCCCAGGCGTCACAGAAAACCAATCCTCTAAACGGCGATTCGTTTCTTTTCTTGTAAACAGCCTCAACGTTTAAACTATCGGATGCGATTACCAAAATTTCACGAGATGATGTGGAATCATTTTTCCAACGCTCGAAAACATATTCATAATTCAAGTCGGTGGCTTCCAATGGGATTTTCACCTCAGGGAAAAATTTGCACGAAACCTTATCAAAAAGCCATGTGGTATTTGACAAGCGTATGTTGTTTACACCAGGCAGGTTGTTTGTGATGTTGATTTTGACAGGCTTTTTGGTAATTCCAAAGGTTGACATCATATGATCGTAGGTTGCGGAAGTTCGAATCGGAAAAAAGCTTTTGAAGGTATTTATCTCCTCTTCCCACTTGCTAGCACTTGCATTTGTGGACCGCGCCCTTCTCTTGGCATGATGCGGTATCTCGGGCCGGAGGATTGAAGCAAATGTGTCGATGCGACTCACAACAGTGTCAATGTTCAAACGTGTGCCTAGTAATAGGCAATATTGATTTATGAATAGATCTCGAACAGGTTTATGGGACGTAAGGTTTCGCAATATGGCCGTGGTGTAAGTTGGATTGTACCAAGCGGTTTGCGTCGGACTTAATCGCTCCTTCAAGAAGTTATCCTTGATGCCAACCATTTCACAGCTTAAGTCTGAATCATAAAATATCCATCGCCAACGATCGTCGAGCGACGAACTTTTCCAAAATCGAATATTCCCTCTCGAATCCCGATTCCTGATATGTATCTGGAGGATGGCATAGTTGAGATAGTTTTCAAGATCCATCACCGAATTCAAAGAATCAAAAACCGAGGCCTCTGGAAATCTCTTGCCTAGATACTGGACCATCCTGTTGTAATCCGGGTTGCCTCCGCCGTTGGCTGACAGTAAAATGGTGGATTCGTTTTTAGGCGCCTTGTGGTTATAATACAAAAACTCATAGTTGATCTTTTCTCGGATATTGTAAATACCCCAATAATCACCGTTAACCAATAAAATGGATGGCCTGTAATCCATATAATCCAAACCTAAATCCTTTGCTATAGAGCATAAGGTCATATCCTTCATTCTTGTTTGGTTATGGTCGTTACCGGATGCACGCAAGACCAGGGTTCGATATGAATTAAAGGGCTTACCGTAGAAAGGATTGAAACCGATGTTTCGGGAACCTAATGTTGTGTCTGTGGTAAGTCGAATTCCCTTGTCTGGCATGCCTAACGTCATACCTCCAAATGGTTGAACCCGCATATTCCCTAACCTCCTAATCCCGGACGAGTCCATGAATTCAACATAGGTTTTGATGTTTTCCTTTTCCCACACGCGGCCTTCGGTTTTCAAAATGGCTACGCCTAACGAGTCGCCAACATGCACCACTTTGCCATCCAATATCCCTCCCGGGGCATCAAAATCTGAGCGGTCGAGGTGGAGGGATACGATGGGAAGGGTGATGTTTTCGCGGATGAAGTAGGTGCCTACGTAAATGGTATCTATCCAATTTCCTTTGGATTGGATCTGCAGCGCAATCGTGGATATGCTATCTAAAATGACAGCGGGTTTGTTTTCATAGGTGTTCACTCCATCGCCGCCAGCAACAGTATATTTATAATTTCCGCCTACAGGAGCTTTTAGTTGCAAGTAGACCGGCTTTTGGTAAAAGCCAGGTGCCATGTCGTAGCTGTAACCGTAAAGTTTGACATGCTCAAGTGGCGCATACACCTGTGCCTTGGCAAAAAATGAGCTCAGGCAAATGCATAACAGGGCGAAGAAAGGAGTATGGAAACCGGGTCGCATGGACAAAGAGTCCACGAATTTACAAAATCGTGAACGGCCACAGGATTTTAAATAATAATAGCCTAATAAGTTGGATTATGCACCAGATTCAAGCCATTGAACCCCAATCAATAGATGGTTTTTTGGATAGTCATCCAATTGGTAGATTTAATACAGATCGTATTAAATAGAAAGGTTATCGATGATGTAAGTTTTGGCAATTTCCATCAATTGTCCCATGAGTAAGAATGCCAAGAAAACTGCAGCGTATACGAATTTAGCAGGCGAAAAATCATTTTTGATATCGAAGGAAAGCAACCAATAGCTCAGCAGAAATATACATGGGGTAACAAAATAAAATTCTGAAAGGTAACCATGTATGGTGCACATCTGGGGGAATACAATGTAAATGAAAGCGAATGGAACAAGATTGAAGAGTAGTTGTTTAAGCATAATGCTTCTTTGACTTTTCATCACCGCTATCAAAATGAAAACGCCACACATCAAACTGATGCAATTGCCCATGTGTTGCTCAGATATTGCGCTTAAGTACGGAGCAAATGTTGATGTCAAATAAATGGAATGGCCATCAAGCCCCGATCTGTATAAAAAACTCGAGGATATGCTGGTCAGCCCTAAGTGTTGTTGAGCCAAAACGGGTAAGATATAATTTATACCAGAGGTGGTTAATATAATGCAGGTGTTTATGAAAACCCTTTTGCGCAGGACGAGCTTTTCTTCGGTAAAAACATAGCAAAGAAACCACGGTATGATGTAAATAACGGATAAGCAGGAGAGGATCAGTCCGCCAATCAAAAACCTTCGGTCTTTTATGTTCGAATCACTTGATTTAACATTTATCGATAAATAACAGAAAATCATCGAAACGAAAAAGTGGAAATTATCAGCGTTGTATCTCAAAAATGAAATCCATGGCAAAGCATTTGCCAATACAAGTCCAAGTGTTAAAAACAACCAACAAAGTCCAAAAATATTAGTCGAAATCAGTTCGGAAACTTCCCTTTTTCGCAAATATAAAATCAACCCCAAGAAAAGAAGTACATGAAAGTAAACCAATCCGTTTTGCAACAGTTCGTATTTTATATCCAATAAATGATGAAAGGGGTATAAAAGCAGATAATTGGATAATAGAAATGGATAGGTATTGGTGGTATAAACAAACCCTTTGCTTACATTAGAAGACTCGTACATTCCCAAGAACAGATGATCGCTCCACGCTGTTTCTTCCCACCAATTGAAGGTTGCAGGTAATATCCCGGGTCTTTCGTGAGTGGTAGCACCACCAACACCGAGTTTAATCACGACTGCAAACCAAACGAGTATTATGGTTGCAATACAGCCCGCCACAATGAGTTTTCGAATCATTTGGATGGTGGTTTAATTAAAATTGATTGTGGCGAGGTAAATGTCGGCGTATTGCATTTATTATAAATCACATGCTATCATGGGAAGTTTTTAGGATTTTAAAGAAAATGGTTTCACGGTTTTTATCCATTTTTAGGATGTAGAATCCATCAGGAAGGGCTGAAATGTCGATTTGACCCACTGGTTCCGTTATTTTCAAGAGCAATTTGCCTTCAACAGAAATCAGATCCAATCCAGAGATGTTGGGATCCGCTATTTGTAATATGTCAGATGTGGGATTTGGAAAAACCCATGAAAGGTAGTTCAATTCATATATTCCAGATGTTCCAACGGAAACAATGCTTGCAATTGCATCTTGCGAGAAGCAATTAGATGATTGCAGGGTTACGGAATAGTTTCCTGGAGCCGCGTAGGTGTGAACAGGATTGGTAACATTGCTCGTGCTTCCATCTCCAAAATCCCATAAATAATCATTGGCGAAGGATGAGTTGTTTGCAAATGATATTTGCATCCCATTGGCTGTATGGTTGAAAGATGCCTGGGCATCATAAGCATCTACCAACCAGGTCGACAACGAATCAAATGCAACCTCTTTGGCAGCTTGTCTGATTTGTGATGCGATCACTGGGTCGAGGCCCGCATCGAATGCAATCAGGTTCGGGTTTTTCCGAAATAATACGGAATAAAAAGCGCATGCGGTTGCATAAGACCCCGCCAGACTAGGATGGCTCTCATCCGTTTGGTAAAGTTCAATGCCAGGCAGGTTATTGCGAATGTGACTCCAAACGGCGCCGGCGGGCGAAACCATGGCGTTGTTGTCTTGCGTCATCTGCATATATCGCAATCGCAGCAGACTGTCCATTCCGGAATAAGTACACACAGGAGGCCACGCGGCACAGTTGGATGCATCCCCATTCTTCCGTCCCCACGTCATGTAAAAAACCGATTGCACGCACGGGTTGAGGGCATGCGCTATCGAATCCAAGGCACGTGCATAAGGAAACACACTTGATTGCACTTGACTAATCGGGAACGATGGACGCTGACTTTGCTCTTGCAGCACCACATGGTTCCAATCCCCGTTGGATAACAATGCCAACGTGGTGGCGTCAGTGCTGTGCCCTTGGAATGTGTAACCACCCGGCGTGTTGCTGGAGAATATCACGGTGTCTCCAGCCGATAGTGAAACATCTGCCACCAATTGGGGAAGATTGTTGTATGCGGTATAGCTGTTGCCGATGAACAAGACCTTCTTTTTCGCTTGCGCGATGGAATCATTTGGAAGGATCAGGTGTAATGCGAAAGCGGCTGATATAAGCAGTAGGCGCTTGAGTATGGTGTTTTTCATGATGTGACCAAATTACGAAAAACAATGGTTAGGCAGAATAATTTGAGTCGGTGTAAAGCGTGAGGGTCAGTTATTAAAACATCATTGTGTCCTTTGACATATAGCTAAATTTCACGCAAAGAACACTAAGAAAAGCGCCAAGAACGCGAAGGAATGCAATAAGAACACTAATGAGAACTATAAAAAATGACCCTTTGCGTCCCTTTGCGAATGCCCTTTGCGTCCCTTTGCGCGAAACAACCGCCACCTGCCTCCTCCTGCCACCTGCCTCCTCCTGCTTCCGCCGCCTACTGCTACTGCCACCGCTTACCGCTACCACCATTGGTACTACTACTATTTCCCACCATCCCTATCCGCCCACAAATGTCTGCTTGCAAGTGTTCGATATGGCTGCCAGGCTTCGGCGATTTGTTCCATCTTTTTATGTAATGCTTTGCCCTCGGCTTTGATGTTGTATTGCGACTTCATCGAAATCTGTATGCCCAGGTCCCCTACAGGAAATACATCCGGTCGTTGCAAGGCGAACATCATCACCATTTGCGCCGACCATACACCGATTCCTTTGATGGCCGTCAACTGCTTAATCAATTGATCATCGTCTAACTTGATGATGTTTTTGAACTCGAGTTCTCCGCGTATAGCGTGTTCTGCCACGCTGATTACATAAGACGATTTCTGGCCCGACAAACCGACTGAGCGAAGTTTTTCAATGGAAAGCTTCAACACTTTAGAAGGTTCGGGGTTGCGTTCTGGAAACAAATCCAAGAATCGGTTGTGGATGGTGGTTGCGGCTTTCACAGATAATTGTTGTCCGGTTACGGAACGCAATAGCGATCCGTAGATATCGCGCTGCCTTCTTTCTGGATTAAGCCTACCCGTTACCTTGATGATCTGTTTCATCACCGGGTCCTTTTGCAACAGCTTGTATGCGATGTCGTAATCGTAACTCATTACTTCAAAGATTCCGAATCCGCAATTCCTTCGGATATGAATTGTTGAAACGGTTGCCCACGCCTTTCATCCAACCGAGTGCATGGCCATTGTAATTTGCAATGCACCATCCTTTCACTTGATTGCCATTGGGCAATGCTTCTCCACGCAAGTATCTGAGCGCCTCTTCCAACGGGAGTTCAATGGAGGGCAATTGATCCGCACGACCTACGAACATCGCCAATTCCTGCGAGGGGATTAAGTCATCTCCCGTAAGGGACCCTATGAAAATACCGGCTTTGCGGACGAATAGATGCGAACGAAGTATTGCGATGTCATCACAAATGTGATTCGGAATGGCAAAAAATAGGTCCTTGTTGCTCTCGAGTTGGAATTTGTCGGCATTCTTAAGCCAACTTCCAATCGATTTAAGTGAAACAGGTTTTTGTTTCGGCCTTTTCATCGTCATAGGTTCTTGCCCATCACTTATCTTACGCATAGCCGCTAAATAAAAACCCTCTCCTTGAACTTTATGAGGATACATCTGCAACCCACATTTGGTTGTGACGGCTCCATGCAACGCATCAAGTTTCAAAAGTTCTACCAGCTCGTTCTTTTCGAGCACGGAACAAACTTCATCGTTTTCCGCAGGGTTGAAGGTGCAGGTGCTGTATATGAGTAATCCTCCCGGCTTAAGACAATGTAGGATTTCTTCCAGTATGTTTTGTTGTCGATGGCTGCACATGGCGAGGTTTTCCTCACTCCATTCGTTTACCGCTTCATGGTTTTTTCGGAAGAGCCCCTCTCCGCTGCAAGGCGCATCCACCAAAACCACATCGAAGTAATGCGTGAGACTTTGGAAATCCTTCGCTTGGTTTTGCACCACCACCACATTGGCCAATCCCCACTTCGACAGGTTATCCCGTAAGATATTGTTGCGGCTCGGTATGGGTTCGTTGCTCACCAACAGACTACCTTCCGGTATTAACGACAGCAAATGGGTGGATTTCCCTCCGGGAGCCGCACACAGGTCAAGCACTCTAAGGGGCGACTCGGTATTGAGGTGCTTATTGATGACACATTCCAAATACATGGATGAGGCCTCTTGCACGTAATAACATCCTGCATGGAACAGCGGGTCGAGGGTAAAGGAGATTCGCTCTTGCAGATAGCGGCCTTTTTCACACCATGGGACCAGTTCATGACCATCAAACACACTTGAAGGCTTGAAGGGATTCAAGCGAAGCGATACGGGCGGATCTTTGTCAAGTGCCTCAAAAAAAGGAACCGCATCCGCACCTAAGTGGCTGGTCATGCGCGTGACAAAGAATTCGGGCAGTTTCAACATATGGAGTTTGTAAATTTATGTAGAAATGAGCTGTGTCAATGCCAACCCTTATCAATTCGTTAATTTAGCTTCTTCACCATGGAGCAATACACGGGATTAACGGAGGAAGAAGTACGCCTCAGTCGCAAAGAGCATGGGGCCAATGTCCGCAGTAAAGGCATGCCCGCTGGTGTGCGGATTTTCTTCGGTGTAATAACCGAGCCCATGCTGCTGCTGTTGGTGGTGGCATGTGTTTGCTACTTTATACTCGGAAGCGCTCAAGAGGGACTCATCATGGCCGGAGCCATTCTTTTCGTATCAGGCATTTCCATCTTCCAACAATACCGCAGCGAGCATGCTCTTCGTGAATTGGGTCGACTCACGGCCCATCCCGTCAAGGTCATACGTAATGGTATCCAAGCCACTATTCCGTCGGAGGAGTTGGTTTGCGGCGATGTCATGATCATCTCCGAAGGTGAGCAAGTCAATGCCGATGGAATCATAGTATCCATGAACGACCTGTCCGTGGACGAATCGGTGCTCACAGGTGAATCGCTACCCGTTGAAAACAAGAATGTGAACGACCTGATGTTCGCGGGATCTACGGTAGTGAACGGGATGGTTACCGCCTGCGTAAGCAAGGTGGGAGATGCTACTCGCCTTGGTGGCATGGGCATCCTTATGGAGCAGACAACGAGGGGCAAAACACCCTTGGAAAAGCAGGTTTCACATTTTGTGCGCATCATGGCCTTTTTCGGCGGTGCCGCATTTTTATTGGTTTGGCTGATGAATTTTTTAGAATCGCGGGATGTAATTGAAAGTCTCATGCATGGCCTCACATTGGCCATGGCTGTACTCCCGGAGGAGATCCCCGTGGCCTTGGCCACATTCATGGCACTCGGTGCTTACCGATTGGCCCGAAAGCAAGTTTTGGCCAGACATCCTCAGACGGTAGAAGCCTTGGGTGCGGCCACGGTCATCTGCCTCGATAAAACCGGCACCATTACAGAGAACAGGATGGATGTTTCTGGATTGTACCTGCATGAAGGCGCAATGCGTTGGACCGCTGGTGAGGATGTTGCCATGTTGCCTTTCCAAAGTTTGATGCATGTGGCCTTATTGGCTTCCGAGCAAAATCCGTTCGATCCAATGGAAAAGGCCATTGTCAATGGATACAGGTTGTGGTATGGACTTGAACCCGCATCACAAATGGTACGTGAGTATCCCTTGGCGGGGAGGCCGCCGATGATGACCCACGTGCATCAGTTACGGGATGGACAGATGATCATCGCGGTTAAAGGGGCCTTGGAGGCGATTATCCCTAAATGTTCATTGAATGAGGGCGAGCGAGAAGCCATCTCCAAAATCATGGAGGGTTTTGCACTGATGGGGCATCGGGTATTGGCTGTGGCGGAAGGCGATATCTCAGTCAACACATTACCCGAATCACAGCAGGATATTCCATTGCGGTTGATCGGACTGGTGTCATTGAGCGATCCGCCCAAGCGAGCTATGTCGCAAGTGATATCTGGATTTTACAATTCAGGCATAGAAGTCAAGATGGTTACCGGCGACCATCCACACACTGCTATGAGCATTGCAAATAAAATCGGATTGCGCATGGCCGATCGTTGTTTGACAGGTGATGAGGTGATGTTGATGGACGATGCAAGTCTTCAACAAGCGATAGCCAAAACAACGGTGTTCGCACGCATCATGCCTGAGGCCAAGCTCCGTATCATTGAAATATTGAAAAGCATGGGCGGTGTTGTGGCCATGACTGGCGATGGCGTGAACGACGCACCTGCACTCAAGGCCGCTGACATAGGTGTTTCCATGGGAAAACACGGAAGCGAAGTGGCGCGACAAGCCTCGTCGCTGGTTTTGCTCGATGACGACTTGGGCGCGATGGTAAAAGCGATCCGACTCGGCCGCACCATCTACAATAACCTCAAAAGAGCCATCAGCTACATCATTGCCATTCACATACCGCTCATTTCTGTTGTGACACTGCCCTTATTGTTTGGATGGGAATTCGCCAATATTTTCTCCCCCGTTCACATCATCTTCCTGGAGCTCATCATGGGTCCAACATGCAGCATCGTTTTCGAGAACGAACCTGCCGGACACGACGTAATGGACAAAGCCCCTAGAAGGAAAGCCGAATCGCTTTTCACTTGGCGTGAGTTGGGTGGAAGCATTTTTAAAGGCCTGGTCATTGCTGCTTCCATGCTGACAACTATTCATTTGATGTCATCCAACGGTTTTGGCGAAGATCAAATCAGAACGGTGGTCTTTGTAGGGCTGGTGTTGTCGAACATCCTGCTCACCTTCACCAGCAGGTCGGAAACGGAGAGTGTTTTCAAGACGATCCGTTACCGGAATATCCTCATGCCTTTAATGGCATTGATCACATTGGCTCTACTGCTACTTGTTTGGTATTGGAAGCCTGCAGCTCAAATTTTCGGTTTCGTTCAGCCCGACTCCTTCTATTGGATGTGCGGTGTCGCCATAGCAAGTGCTTCGGTTGTTTTCATTGAAGCTTTCAAGTGGATACGAAGTCTGTGAACCAAAAATCAATGTTGGGGCTTTGCATCCTTGAACATGCGGGTGCGTAGTACGCTGTTTTCGCGGATGCTCATATAAAAAAGGTTGTAGTCTACAATATGATAGTTTTTGAGATTGTAAAACACACTTCCTGTGAAGTGCGGCTTGCTGATTCGAACAACACCATCCAACACTTGTGCATCGCACAATTCAGGAATCACCCGATCAAACTTTTTCAAAATGCCGCCTCGGTTTAGTGTTCTTGGGGCATAAACACTATCTGTTTTCCAAGTGAGCGGATTTGTGCAAACCGCTTCACGAACAGGACGTACATAACCTTGTGGAAAGTGGTTGCGTGCATAGGTTCTCCACGAAACATAGCACCGCGTATCATCTGAGTTTGTGCAAGGGTGAAGATTCTTGTAAAGCGTATCGTAAACGGGCATGCCGATGAGGTATGCAGCCACCAGTTTTTCGGCTAGGGCATCGTCATTATCCAAAAATTCTTGCAGCAACCGTATAGCATGCGTGGTGCCTTGGCTATGCGATGCGATGATGAATGGTCGACCGTGATGGTAGTTTTTAAGGAAATAAAGAAAGGCGTTTTTTACGTCGGCATAGGCGGTGTCGAAAGCCGCTTGTGCATGGCTTTTGTCATCGGTGAAATAGGATCTGATGCTGGCTTGTCGATATCGCGGCGCATATATACGTCCCACTCCGTTGAAGGAGCTTGCTTGGTACGCAATACTGCCATTATCGGTTCGCGAGTTTATGGCTTGATCGGTCACATCGGCATTCCATCCTTTGCTCAATGCAGTTGGTTCAAGGTATGAGGTAGGATGTACGAAGAAAACATCTACGGCCGCATCGGCACCTTGGTTGTTGATGCCCGACAAACCTTTTGGTATTCTATCTGCGGGATCCGCTTTTTCAGGTAACGAAGCCCAGTTTTGGCTTTTGGCGTAATCGGGAGCGGTTGGTGTTGCCACTCCGCTATCGGGCTGCCACGATTTTTTCGGGCCAAAGTTCCGATGACAAGAGGACACGATTAATGTAAGTGCAATGAACAATAAAGCTCCGTTACGCATATGATGTTGTAAGTGTTGTTTTAGGATGTATTGAAATGGAAACAGCTTTAACGTGTTTTGCGATGTGGCTTTTTATTTAGCCTCCAATGCACGAGCCAGAGCAAGCAGGTGATGAATGGCCACAGCAAACAAAAGATGGCACTGTTTACTTCGTAATAAGAAGTGCCCGTTAGGTTGGCTACATTGATTACGAAATCGGTGCAGTAATTATAAACAGCGTATATGATATCAATGCCCATGCTTTGCTGTTTTAAATTTCTCAAAAGCTCTAACAATCATCCAGCAGATATACCAAGGCCATGCTACCACAAGTAAAATGATATTTGCCAATGAGTATACGCCGCCTATTTGTAGGATAGTTATCAGCGTGAAATAGGGTAAAATGGTTAAATAATTCAAGATTCCGAATGCGCCATTGTGATGTTTCATGCAGTACTGGGTATCGTTATGGCAGTGCCAGGTGCATTTTTCAGGGTCAGCTTTTGCCGAGTTCATGGTGGGCCTGTTGAAATGCGTGCCACCGTCAATTTTGGCTTCTGCAAATCGTAGTCCCTCATTTACTACAATCAACACCATGTAGCAGCAAAGCAACAGCAAAAAGGATTTGAACAGTGTTTTCATGCAGAGTTGATGAATGGC
>JBKDSL010000123.1:0-5622 GCA_046340555.1 Bacteroidota bacterium | reverse complement strand
CGTGCTCGTAAATCTTAAACGTCCTCTTGATTGTGGTCACAATCGTAGTGGCAATAATCGCTCCCAAGAAAGCTAGGAAAATATCCTTTTGCGCATCCCAGATATCACCTTGGGTGCCTAAATAAGCATCACCTTGCGCTTTGAAAAAGATATCGGCAACTGCCCACTCAATCAATTCATAAAACGCACTAATTGACATGGTGATCTCGATGGGCAGCACCCAAGAGGCTGTGGGAGGATATTTGAGCCATCGCAAGAACAATTCCCGCATAGGATATGCCAACAGGAATCCGAAGGAAAAATGCACGATACGATCGTAGTGGTTGCGCGACGTATCGAACGCCTCCATCAACCAATATCCAAAGGGATTTTCTGCATAGGTATACTTGGAACCATAAACATGCAAACACATGTAAACACATATCAGCAAATAAGAAAGATCGCTGAATTGGTATTTTCGGAATGTGGCTAAAAGTAACACGACGAAAATGACGGTCAAGGTGTTTTCCAGCATCCAATTGGCCATATCGGTTGTACCTAAGAACGTGCTGATCCAAACGGCTGAAAAGACAGCAAGAAACACCATCAACCATCGGTTTTGTCTGAATGGCGTACGATAGTTGGAAATGGCTATGGTAAATCCCATCTTCTTTTATATTGTTTCTGCCAAATGTAGATGGATTTTTTCCAAACGCAAAACGAATGCATCAGCCCATCACCCTGTCTCGAATTTTCAAGAAAGTTTCTTCGATTAAAACAGTGAAAAGTACTGATACGGAAAAAGTCAAAGCCAAAAATATGGAAACTCCTAACAATCCTTTCCCGAACTCATCTGTGATGATTTTTACGAACATGAAGTGCCACAGATACCAATTATAACTGAAGTAAGCCATAATCCTCAATGGAAATACAAATTTCAGTTCCGTTGTAAAAGCGGATGCAACCAACAAGAAAAAAGACAAGTGGGTAAGACTGTTAAACACCGCCTTGGTATAAAACGAGGATTGGAGATGTACATCCATAAATATAGACAAGCCCAATAGGATGCATCCGAAAAGGAAAACAACACCTTTCAACCACTTCTTGAAAAAAACATCCGCATGGTTTTTGAATAAATAGCTGATGAGGACACCATATCCAAGTGCATCTATACGATTATGGGTGCCCGCATATGTCTCTTGGCTTGACAGCAAGGAATATGATAGATATTTCCCGATAATACCCATCGCAATCATTCCCAAAATACCCATGAGTAGAAGTCTACGGCTTGAAAGGTATTGTGCTGTTATGAAAACAAAAGGCAGGATGAGGTAGAAATGCTCTTCCACACAAAGCGACCAAATATGAAAGAAAATGGGTGAGCCGTCGCCCGTGTAATTGAAATAGAAAAGCAAATACCTTTTTAAATCACTCAGCGGAATCACATAATCAGGCGCGCTTTGATTGTACATGAGCCACACCAAGGCGTTTCCAAATAGCATGAAAAAATAGAACGATGGCAATATCTTGAAAGCCCTTTGCGCAAAAAATCTTGGAAATGATATTTTCCTTTCACTTTCATATTGATTAACGAGTATTCCTCCAATAAGCAATCCGGAAATCACAAAAAACAAATCCACCCCCAACTCGCCATATGGAAGAAATTTGTTGAAATGAGCCAAGGCTACTGAAAGAATCGCCAAGGCTCTGGCCACATCAATAGCCGGATTCCTTTTCCCTGAACGAATAACCTCAAAAACCTTGAATCTGGATTTGAAGGCTTGCCAAAAATTAAATTCGTTAGTTGATGATAACATGCTTGCTTGAAGGACTGGATACAATCTGCCAGCTTGACATTAGTTCCATTAGGCGCATGTAATGATAATAAAAGTTTGCTAATGGTTATTAACCGACCTCTTACGTAGTTATCTGATCATCACACCACTTTTACCTATTACAGGTACGGGCGAAAAGTTCTCTTCCATAATGGTTTCTGGCAAAAAGGTGTACTTGCGGTCGTAGATGGTGCTTCCAATGTAGAAGCTTACCCAGTATTCGTTATTCAAACCGAAAACTTGCCTGTCTATGGGTTCAACCCTAACAGCGCTCAATGGATCGATGTAATCGAAAAAATGACGCAGTACCGAGGTCTTGACATCTTCACCATTACAAACTCCATATCCGCGACTGGTAACCAATACGCCATGTATTTGTTGCTTTTTGAGGTTGATGAGGAACACATCCCAAACAGTAAATTCATGTGGTGCCTCATCCTCTCCTAGGTCGGGCACAATGGCTAAAGCCATATCTTCTACTTTCAGTTCCGGTATATCTTTTAGCATTTCCTTTTATAATGATAAATTTTTTCAATCCTTTCCGTAAATCTTCAAAACCTCTCTAAGAATAACAGGCATATCCGTAGGAGTACCTGTGGAATCTTTCTCCCCGCGTTCATGACCGAGTCGAACAACGATGATGTTATCTGATGGAATTACGAAAATATATTGGCCAAGAATTCCTCTTGCGTAATAGACCGTTTTGCCATCCTGTTCGCGTATCCACCATTGGAAACCGTACGAAACATTCGGCGTTTCTCCATCCATTATCGGAGCAGGAGTCAACGACTGCGTTATATAACCTTCGGATACTATTTGCTTATCGTTCCATCGGCCCTTGTTCAAAATCAACTTGCCAATGCGGGCAAAATCACGTGCATTGGAATAAATGCAGCAATAAGCTTTTTCATCGCCCTCTTCACGGTCGAGACTCCATTGGGCATCGTGCTCCGCACCTAAAGGTTTCCATAATTTCTCGGAGGCATACTCGCTAACAGTTTTACCTGTTGCCGCTTTCAACACAAATGACAACACCTGGGTGTCGGAACTTCGGTACTCAAACTTTTTACCAGGCTCTTCTTTCAAACACAAATCATTCATCTGCTCCCGCAGCTTATTGTCGTAATAAGACCTTGTGGTGGGGCTCGTTAGGCTGGCATATCCCTCGTCATAGTCCAAACCAGAACTCATCGTAAGCAAATGACGGATAGTAAGCTTCCGGTTTTCACTTTCGCCGTATTCGGGATAATACAAGTAAATGGGATCATCGAGGCTTTTAATCTTTCCCTCGTCAACCGCAATGCCTATAAGTAAACCGACCACACTTTTCGCCATCGAGAAGGAATTCGAAAGCGATGCGGTGCCATAGCCCTCATGGTATTGCTCGTGACGGATTGAATCATCCTTGATCACCAGAAATGCAACAGTTCGGTATTGGTCAATGGTTTTTTGAAGAGTGTCTGATAAAGCAACCTTGTTGTAATCGGTGCCGATAGGCCATGTCTCTGGATTACCAGATTCGATGGTACGGTAAGCGAAAAGATCGAGGTCGTCTATATCAACGTAGTTGTAAACAAGAGCCTTGTAATAATACCATTTGCCAGACAAGTACAAAGCAACATTACCTGCGACAAGTATCACCAGCAAAATATGCCACCAACGGATTTTCCTTTGATTCATAAATTAAAGTTTACCTGTGAATGGTCGTTCACTAATCGGAATCCGAAAACATCTGATAAATGCGCTTTCAATTTCTCCTTTACCTCGACCATGTCCAAAGGTCGACCCAGCTCTCTACTAAGTGATGTAACCGCTTTGTCAGGAATGCCACAAGGAATGATGTGTTTGAAATAATCCAAATCCACATTCACGTTGAATGCAAACCCATGCATGGTAACCCATCTGCTGCAGCGTACACCGAATGCGCAAATTTTGCGAGCCTTGGCGGGATCTTCTGCGTCTATCCACACGCCGGTTAGTTTTTCAATACGAGAAGCAACGATACCATAGTCGGAAAGCGTTCGAATCACAGCCTCTTCGAGGTATCTTAAATAGCGATGAATATCATTGAAAAAACAATCCAAGTCCAATATAGGATACCCTACGATTTGTCCTGGACCATGGTATGTGATATCTCCTCCACGATTGATGCGATAAAACACCGCTTGATTCTCGCCTAGCTGTTGCTCATCGAGTAAAAGGTGGTCTTCCTTGCCACTTTTACCGAGTGTGTAAACGTGAGGATGTTCGCAGAACAACAAATGGTGCGTGCCATTTGCAACGCTACTTTCCGAATGGTTGCGAGCCTCCATCTTGGCGGCCACTATCTCGCCAAGTAGGCTTTCCTGGTAGTCCCAAGCCTGTTTGTAATCAACCAGTCCCAAGTCCTTGAAAAGCACCGTTTCCATAGCGCAAATATAACCTTTTCGTGAAGGCGGATGTGATTATCTTTGCGCTCTAAAACAGCAATCCATGGAATATAGGAAACTCGGTTCGGCAGGCTTACAAGTAAGCGCGTTGTCATTTGGCACTTGGCTCACTTTCGGCAAGCAAATCAACGATGAGACCGCTGAAGAGCTGATGATCACCGCCTATGAAGGCGGAGTCAACTTTTTCGACAATGCAGAGATTTACGCACGAGGCAAGTCTGAGATTGTTATGGGCAACATCTTGAAAAAACTGCATTGGGACCGCTCTTCCTATTTGGTTTCGAGCAAGGTTTTCTTTGGATTGGGTGATGCCAAGCCCAACCAACGTGGCCTTTCGCGCAAGCATATTGTGGAAGGGTGCCATGCGGCGATGAAGCGCCTGCAGGTGGAATATATCGATTTGTTTTTCTGTCACCGCCCCGACAAAAGCACCCCCATCGAGGAGACCGTTTGGGCAATGCATAATTTGATACAACAGGGCAAGATTCTTTATTGGGGCACATCCGAGTGGAATGCATCGGAATTGATGGAGGCCGTGATGGTAGCTAAAACGCATAACCTGATTGGTCCAACCATGGAGCAGCCCGAATACAACATGTTTCGCAGAGAGAAGTTGGAGCATGAATATCTACATCTGTTCCAACACCATGGCCTGGGAACCACCATTTGGTCGCCTCTCGCGTCCGGATTGCTATCAGGCAAATACCTAAATGGTTTCCCTGACGATACCCGTTTGGGTATTGAGGGCATGGATTGGTTGAAGAACCGTGTACTTCGCGAAGAGAAGATCGAGAAGGTTCGGAAAATCAAAAATATAGCAGATGGTTTGGGATTATCGCTCGCCAAACTTTCGCTTGCGTGGTGTCTGAAGAACAAGAACGTAAGTACGGTTATACTAGGTGCTTCAAAGGTTCACCAGTTGAAGGAAAATCTCGAAGCGATGGACGCTGCCGCTCTGCTGACACCTGAAATCATGTCGGAAATCGATCTGGTATTGGATAACAAGCCTGTTTTGCCTGATTTTTAATCAGACTTTCATTACTCTGGTTAAACCGATTTGATTGATCAGATCTTGCCCAATTCCCCTTTGAGGTAGTCAATCACCTTTACCTCGGTGGCGTCGATGTTTTTGATTTCGGCCAGGTACCAAGAGACCCAGTCGCCAAAATGCACCAGGTATAAGCAGCGCTGCAAGTGCGACTGCCCTTTTGAAAAGACTTCAAATACGTAAGGCGTGTATTTGGAAACAATGCCCTTGGTAAGCTCCATACGAGCAGCGGTGCGTTCGTAATCGGTTTCATTCCTGAAAAACACAACCGCTAGTTTGTCATTGGGTGTAGTCCAACCAACCAACTCGTTGTGGTTCATCTCCGGAAGGG
>JBKDSL010000122.1:0-6812 GCA_046340555.1 Bacteroidota bacterium | reverse complement strand
ATGGTGGCAAACGAAGCTACAGCAATCACCACACGCATGCGGATGCGTTGGCGTTGCCTGGTTCGGTTTCTTAAGCCGGGTTTATTATTTGACTTTTTCATGCTGTTACAAACATCAGATCTTCAGGTGTTATGGTATTGTTTTCGCACAACACTGCTGCTCTTTCAATTACTGCCTTTAGTTCGCGGATGTTACCAGGCCACTTATACTTGAGCATGAATGAAATAGTTTCACGAGATAACTCTGGCTGATTCATTCGGTTATTGAGGCAGAAATCAGATAGGAAGTTCTTTGCCAATAGGATAACATCGTCGCCACGCTCCTCAAGTGGTGGAAGGTGTATCAAGAAGCCTTGAATACGGTAGAATAAATCTTCGCGGAATCGACCTTCTTTCACCTCTAGCGCCAGATTGCGGTTTGTTGCGGCTATCATGCGAAAGTCGAGCTTGATGGTCTTGTTGGATCCTATACGTGTTACTTCCTTTTCCTGCAGAACACGAAGCAATTTGGATTGTAAATGCAAAGTCATTTCTCCGATTTCATCCAAGAAAATGGTTCCACCATCTGCTTCTTCAAATTTTCCTATACGGCGTTCGCGGGCGTCGGTGAAGGCCCCTTTTTCGTGGCCGAAGAGCTCAGACTCAACCAAGTCTTCTGGAATGGCTCCCATGTTGACTGTCACGAACGGTTTGCGGGCACGGTTTGAATTGTAATGCAGCCCTTTTGCAACCAACTCCTTGCCTGTACCACTCTGTCCGGTAATCAGTACCATGATATTGCTTTTTTCAACCTTTTGCATCAGCTAAAGCACTTTTAGGATGGCTTGGCTGTTGCCGAGAATACTGGAGTATTTGTGACGGTCTATGATTTGTTCGCGTAGCACCTCAACCTCTTTACGTAAGCGTACGTTGGCAGCCAGATTATCTATGGCGTTGGCGAAGTTGGCGTTCAGACTTTCATTCTTGATGATGTAATCCGATGCCCCTTTGTGGTAGGCATCCACTATCACCTCACGGGTTTCCTGTCCTGATACTAAAATCACCATGGCCATAGGGTCAATCTCCTTGACTCGCATCATCAATTCAATGCCATTCATGCCGGGTAAATTATAATCGATGGAGATGATATCAGGTCGCAGACCCATATTTCCCATGCAATCTTCCGCGTTGGTGAATTGCATGATTTCATGGTCCTGAGATGCAATGCTATGGCGCAGCATGGCTGCTACGGTCAAGTCATCTTCAACTATGAATACACGTGCCATGTTTATTTTAGGTTGTTGATTTCGGTTTGTAGTTCGGTATAGGCGGTGTCGCAAGCCATAATGAGTTGCTTGACTTTTTCAGGAATATGGCTTATGCCTGATAATTCCTTGGCGCTTTTTTCTACGTCGGCCGCTATTGCAGCGGCTTCCTTCATGCCCATGTAGTTGAGTGATGGTTTAACCTTATGCGCGGCTTGTCTTACACCTTCCCAGTTTTGTAGGTCTGTTTGCTTGCGCAGTTCTGCTAGCGTCTCTGGGGTATTACGAAGGAAGAGTTCGATGAATTCACAGAAAAAAGATTCGCTGTCGTCTGATAACATCTTCAAGTAATCGAGATTGGTGATCCGCTCTTTTTTAACACTCATGATGGCCACAGTGTCTTTGCGACCCATCATTTGGGCTATTTTGCTTTTCAATTCTTCTGGATTGAATGGTTTGGATATGTATTCATTCACGCCGCAGTCCATACACTTGTCTTGTTCGGTTTTGCTGGCATGTGCGGTCATGGCTATCACAGGAATCTTACCGATTCTGTCGTTTGGAATGCTTCGTAGCTCTCTTACGCAGTCGTAACCGTTCATAACAGGCATCTCAATGTCCATCAACACCAAGTCATAGGCTTTCTGGCGGATCATATCCAAGGCTTCCAACCCATTGTTGGCGTGTTCTGCTTGGATATGCAAATCCTTCAGCATTCGGTTTATCACCAAACGGTTGATGTCATTATCCTCTACCACCAGCACCTTGATGCCTTCCAAAGCTGTGTCGAAAGTGGTATCAGTAGTGAATTCCTCTGTCGGTAACTCATGGTCGGCAGGAATTTCAAACGATATGCTAAAGGTGAATGTTGTGCCCTGTCCGAATTTACTTTCAACCGTCATCATGCCACCTTGCAATTCTGTGAGTCGCTTGGCGATACTTAGGCCTAGTCCGGTGCCACCAAATTTTCGTGTGATATCGTCACCTGCCTGGGTGAATTTTTCGAATATGGAACCGATCTTGTCGCTGGGGATACCGATGCCGGTATCACTCACTTTGAACTTCACCATGGTGAAGGATGCGTTTGATTCGACTGTTTCAATGGACACGGTAACTGACCCTGAAGAGGTGAACTTAACTGCATTGTTCACCAGGTTGTTTACTATTTGTCCTAAACGTGTTGGGTCACCTTTTACAAAATTGGGCGTTTCAGGACTGAATTGCTTATGGAACTCCACACCTTTGTCCTCTGCTTTCAATCGGAACAATTCGCATGAGGAATTCATGGCTTCACGTAAATTGAAGACAGTGCTTTCAAAGGTCATGTTCTCGTCTTCGATTTTGGATATATCGAGTATGTCGTTTACAATAACCAAAAGGCTGTCGGCCGATTTCTTTACCGCGTTCAGATAGTTTAGGTATTCTGGATCGGTGGTCGAACGAGTTAATATGTTGGTAAGGCTCATGATGCCGTGTATAGGCGTCCTGATTTCGTGACTCATGTTAGCCATGAAGCGCTCCTTCACTTTTTCCGTTTCACGTGCAAGCGATAGGTCGTTCATGAGCCTTTGCTCATTCTTTTTAAGCTCTGTAACATCTGTAGCTATTCCCATGATGGCAAATCCGTCTTCGCCGTTTGTTTGTTGCTTAAAGCAAGTCACATCCAGGTGCAAATCGCCTGTGTCAATGATGGCAGTATGCTGGTTTGCGGTATTGAGAGCAACAAAAAACTCTTCACTTAGAGGGAATAGGTGTGATGTCGCATTCACAGATTGGCCGATCATCAGGTTCGGGTCGATACCCAATGTGCTCGCGCAATGTCCACGGAACATGGTGTATTCGCGTCGACTGTTCACAGCAAAGAGCAGGATTTGTGATTTGTCAACCACGGCATCCAAACGGCGTTCTGATTGGTACAGTTCTTCCTGAATTTTTCGATTTCGGTCAGCGGCATCGCGCAAGCGTAATGCATATCGCAAACTTTGTGCTATGCCATCTGGGTTCACCATGTTTTTTGGCATGTAATCACAAACACCTAGCTTCATCGCATCTACGGCGAGCTTTTCATCGCCTTGCGAGGTAACCATGATTACCTGCGCCCCACTAAGTAATGTGCGGTGTTGTTGCAGGAAATCAATTCCGGTAGAGTTTGTCAAATTGTAATCGAGGAACACGCAGTCGAATTCATGTTCTTGTAGAGCCACCAAGCCTTCCGACTCGTTGGCAGCTGCAATAACTTCGGCATCAAAGCCCGATTTTCGTACGGAGCGCATCAGCGCCATACGGTCGAGTTCCTCGTCGTCTATGACTAGTATTTTCAGTTTTTGCTGAAGCATGATGGTATTTCTAAAGGTTCACATAGCTTCCAGTAGCTGCTTAGTATCGATACGGCGCTAACGAATTTTTCGAATGATACGGGTTTTAGGATATAGCCTGCCACATTCAAATCGTATGCGTCAATGCGGTCACGATCATCGTTGGAGGTAGTCATCACAAATACGCTGATGGAGCGAAGCTCTGGATCCTGGCGTAGTTCCTTTAAGAACTCAAGGCCGTTCATCTTGGGCATGTTCAGATCCAGCAGGATGATTTGCGGTCGAGGGGTTATTTTCTCATAACCTTCATCGCCACGAAGCATGTTCAATGCCTCTAATCCGTTTCCGGCCACGGCCAGCGGATTTTTGATGTTGTTTTTTTTGAATGCCCGTTGTACGTTCATCACGTCAACGGCATCGTCTTCAACTAAAAGGATGGTGACGAGCTTCTCTTCCATAGTTTTAATGTGCTGTTAATCAGTATTTTAAAATCCTTTGTTTATCAAGGGATTTTTTCACTCGCTCTTATACTGAAAAGGCTGGAAAAGGTTTCGGAAGGGGGTGATACGGGGAACGCGTATAGCGCTGATTAAGCAGATTCACGCGGATTTAATTGGACACTTTTAACAAATCCTTGGCCATCCGCCGTATCCGTGTTCAAAAAATGAGAACGCTGATTTAGCGGATTCCACGGATTGCCACGGATTTAATCAGCGATAAAATCATATCCGCGTGAATCAGTTAGATCCGATATAACCGTGCTCCAAAAAGTGTGAACGCTGATTTAGCGGGTTGCATGGATTGCAACGGATTTAATCAATGAAAAAATCAAATCCGCCTGTCGCCAATAGGCTACCGCTACCGCTGCCGCTACCGCTTCTGGTACTGGCGCTGATACTACTACTGTTACTTATTTCGTTTCGCAGCCTTCATCGCCTCAATCTCCCGCTTCAAATACTCACCCGTAATGCTCTTCGGGTTTTTCATGATGGAGGCAGGAGTGCCCTCGGCAACTAATTCGCCACCTCGGCTACCACCCTCTGGGCCGATGTCGATGATATGGTCGGCACAGCGGATCACATCCATGTTGTGCTCGATAACCACCACCGTATTGCCTTTGTCGGTGAGCCTCGAAAGCACCTCCAATAGGATGCGAACATCCTCGAAATGCAAGCCCGTGGTGGGTTCATCCAAAATATAAAAAGTATTGCCCGTGTCTTTTTTAGAAAGTTCAGTGGCTAGTTTCACACGTTGCGCTTCGCCACCCGACAGGGTAGTGGATTGCTGTCCCAATGTAATGTACCCAAGACCCACCTCTTTGATGGTTTTAATCTTATGATGAATGTTCGGCATGTTGGAGAAAAAGTCAACAGCTTCCTCAATGCTCATATCCAACACATCATTGATTGATTTGCCACGGTAACGCACCTCGAGTATTTCGCGGTTATAACGTTTGCCATTGCAGCTCTCGCAATGCACATACACATCGGGCAGGAAATTCATTTCAATCACGCGCATGCCCGCGCCTTGGCACGTCTCGCACCTGCCGCCTTTTACATTGAAAGAAAACCAACCTGGAGGATATCCGCGGATTTTTGATTCAGGCAATTGTGCAAACAAGTTGCGTATGTCGCTGAATACACCCGTATACGTAGCAGGGTTGCTGCGTGGCGTACGACCTATGGGCGATTGGTCGATCTCGATTACCTTATCGATATGCTGTATGCCTTGCACAGATTTGTGAGGCAAGGGCTTTACTATAGAGCGATAGAAATGATGGCTCAAAATAGGGTAGAGCGTTTCGTTGATTAGTGACGATTTGCCACTGCCACTCACACCCGTTACGCAAATCAGTTTGCCCAGTGGGAAATGTACGTTGATGTCTTTCAGGTTATGGCCTCTGGCGCCATAGAGCGAAAGCACTTTACCGTTTCCTTTGCGCAATTTGGAGTCAGGGAGCTCAATTGTTCCGTTCAGGTATTGTGCGGTCATGGAATCACTATTCAGGATTGCTTCCGGTGTGCCTTCAGCAACGATTTTTCCACCGTGTGTTCCTGCACCAGGTCCCAGATCAATCACATGGTCGGCCGACATGATGGTTTCGCGGTCATGCTCCACTACTATAACCGAATTACCTAGGTCGCGCAGCTCACGAAGCGAATTGATGAGCCGTACATTGTCGCGTTGATGCAATCCAATGCTAGGTTCATCGAGGATATACAAGACACCTACCAGCTGAGATCCAATCTGTGTTGCTAGTCGAATACGTTGCGATTCGCCACCCGACAAACTCTTGGAGGCTCGGTCTAAGGTGAGGTAGTCGAGACCAACTTCCAATAGGAAACGGATTCGCTTGCGGATCTCTTTCAACACCTCATGGCCAATTTGTTGTTGACGCTTGTTCAACTTCTTTTCCAATCCGTTGATCCAAGTCTCCAATTGGATGATGTCCATCTGCGCAAGCTCAGCAATGTGTTTGTTGCCAATCTTGAATTGCAGCGACTCCAACTTCAGCCTGGTTCCGTTGCAAACAGGGCATGCCACGGCATGCATGAATCCATCAGCCCATTTTTTAAGTGAAGCGGATGAGTTTTCGTTTATTTGATTGTTGATGAAACTCACAATACCCTCGAAGGCTACTGCATATTGGTGCGAGTCTCCTTTGCGATACTCGCGACTCACTTGGAATACTTCATCCGAACCATAAAGTATGATACCCAATGCCTCTTCCGGTATATCTTTGATGGGAGTGCTCAAATTGAAGCCATGCTTCCTGACGATGGATTGTATTTGTGCAAATACCCATGAGTCTTTGTAAGAACCCAACGGGGCGATGCCTCCGGCTTTGATGCTAACGGAACGATCAGGAATGATGCTGTTGATGTCGATCTCAGGAACAGTACCTAACCCATTGCAACGCGTACAGGCACCATAGGGGGAATTGAATGAAAAAGTGTTCGGAGCGGGTTCATTGTACGATATGCCGGATGTTGGACACATCAAATGTTGAGAATAATGTCTCACCTGATCATCATCATCTTCCCAAACCATCATCGATCCTTTACCATGTTTCATGGCTAAACGTACCGAATCAGTAATGCGTGACAGTTGCTCATCGCCAATGGTGATGCGGTCGATGATGATTTCGATGTCGTGTGTTTTATATCGATCTGCTTGCAATCCTTTCTTCACCTCCTTCACTTCGCCATCAATACGCACCTTTAGGAATCCTGATTGCATGATGGATTCAAACA
>JBKDSL010000121.1:0-16543 GCA_046340555.1 Bacteroidota bacterium | reverse complement strand
ATCCTGCTTCAACAAATCCACGGCTGCACTGCGCGATAACTCCAGAATGGAGCCATCCTTCACAATATCCGCGATTTTGAGGTCTACCACCCCCGACTGTTGCGTTCCTGTGATGTCGCCCGGACCACGCAACTTCAAATCCACCTCGGCGATTTCAAAACCATCATTGGTGCGCACCATGGTCTCCATGCGTAACTTCGCCTCTTTCGAAAGCTTGTAACTCGTCATTAAAATACAAAATGACTGCTCTGCTCCGCGACCAACACGACCGCGAAGCTGGTGCAACTGCGATAAACCGAACCTTTCGGCACTTTCAATAACCATCACAGAGGCATTGGGCACATTCACTCCCACTTCTATCACCGTGGTGGCAATCATGATGTTGGTTTTACCCTCCACAAAAAGCTTCATCTCAGCGTCCTTGTCGGCGGCCTTCATCTTGCCGTGCACGATGCTTACTCGATAATCGGGTCGTGGAAAATCACGACATAAAGCTTCATAACCCGTTTGAAGGTTCATCAGATCGAGCTTCTCCGATTCGTCGATCAACGGATATACAATATAAATCTGCCTGCCAATGGAAATTTGTTCCTTCATGAATCCGATCAAACGCATCCTTGAATTTTCAAACCTATGTTCGGTGCGGATGGGTTTCCTTCCGGGAGGCAGTTCATCAATCACACTCACTTCCAAATCGCCATAAAGCGTCATGGCGAGTGTTCTCGGTATTGGTGTGGCGGTCATCACCAAAACATGCGGCAAGGTGGTTTCCTTGCCCCACAATCGTGCGCGCTGCTCCACACCGAAACGGTGTTGCTCATCGATGACGACCAACCCTGTATTGGAAAATTGCACCCTGTCTTCAATCAATGCATGTGTACCAACGATGAAGTTCAAAGCACCGGATGCAAGCCTTTCAAGGATATCCCCCCTATCCTTTTTACGTGTTGATCCCGTCAATAAAGCTATGCTCATTCCGGTGCCCTCCAGCAAACCGCTGATGGTTTGATAATGCTGCTGTGCCAGAATCTCAGTTGGAGCCATTAAACAAGCCTGATAGCCATTATCAAGCACCATGATCATACTCAGTAGCGCCACCAGCGTTTTACCACTTCCCACATCGCCCTGCAACAGCCTGTTCATCTGTTTGCCGCTACCCATGTCCTGCCTAATTTCCTTCAGCACGCGCTTTTGAGCCCCCGTCAGTTCAAACGGCAACCTGTTCTTATAAAAATCATTGAAGCGATCACCGATCGTGGTGATGCGTTTCCCTTGTTCCTTTTCGGTTTTGATGAGCTTGCGTTGCAACAGCTCTAGCTGGATGTAAAAAAATTCTTCGAACTTGAGTCTGAATTCCGCTTTGCGCAGCATATCCGTATCCTTGGGGAAATGGATGTTGAGCCAAGCATCCCGTACACCAACCATATTCAGCGCTTGAGTTATGTGTAGAGGAAGTGTCTCTGGCAATTGCTGAGGCAGCGACTGCAATAAGGTGCGTTGCATCCGCATAATTCCTTTGCTGTCGAGACCACGCATTTTGGACTTTTCAGTGGAAGAGTAAAAAGGTTGAAGGGACAATCCGATTGTGTCTTCACTACGTAAAGCAGCAGGCTCTATTTCCGGATGCACGATGTTGAAGCGGCCGTTGAACTCCGAGGGCTTTCCAAAAACAACATATTCAACATCGGTCTTGATGGAACCGGTGATCCATTTCAATCCTTTGAACCAGACCAATTCGATCATGCCGCTATCGTCCTTCAATTGAGCTACCAGCCTTTGTGCCCTTTTCTGACCAATTGTTTGCATGGAAACAATACGGCCCTTTATTTGGATATAGGCACTATCGTCTTGCACATCAGCAATAGGATGAAACTTGGAGCGGTCAACATAGCGGAACGGGATGTACTGCAGTAAGTCGCGGAAAACAAAAATGTTCAGCTCTTTTTTCAAAACCTCACCGCGTTGTGGTCCAACTCCCTTGAGGAATTCTATGGGACTATCCAAAAAAGGATGCTTTGGCATGGAGGTGTTGTTCGGTGGAAAATTCTACCAAGTCAAATATAGCAAATAGCGGAAATCATTCCATTCGAAGCATATGATTGACATGAGTATTGTCAGTTTTAGGATGGATTTGGAAGTTTACCTTCGTCTTCGTTTCTTTATAATACCAAAGTGTATGCACCGCCAAATTCAAATATTGTCATTTTTCCTCTTATGGACATGCACAAACGTGGCACAGGCACAGCTTTTTAACGTTTCCAGCTCCGCCTGCTTTGGAGGCTCGCAAAATGAGGAGCTGTTCCAGGCGAGCAGGACCAGCGATGGTGGTTATTTGATGACTGGCTTGAGCGACTCTCAAGACGGAGACATAAATCAAGCCAATGTATTTGATACGTCCAACATTTTTGTGGTGAAATGTGATTCATTGGGCAATAAGGTTTGGGCCCGCACCTATGGCGGCAACCTGTACGACAAAGGTCGGTTTGGAATGGAAGACAGCCATGGAAATTACCTGATCACAGGCACTACGCTGTCGAATGATGGCGATATCAATGCAAGCCACTTGAATGCAGAAGTATTTGTAATGAAGCTTACCGCTGATGGTGATGTTGTTTGGTTGCGAACCTATGGTGGTAATGGGTATGAAAGCTCCCGATTCATCCGCGAAACAACCGATGGAAATTACCTAGTGGGAGCCTATTCAACATCGGCTAACGGAGATCTGGATACAGCCCGCTACGGAAGCCACGATGGATGGATATTCAAGACCGATACTGCTGGAAATGTTTTATGGTCCAAAAGTTATGGCGGTACGGCAACAGACCGGATACGTTGGATTGAGCCTACAGCAGGCGGCGGATTTGTTTTTGCTGGAAGTACACAATCGGCCGACTACGACTGTATTGGTAATCATGGCGACCATGATTACTGGGCAGGCAAGGTGAATGCAACCGGCGATTTAGAGTGGAGCCATGTGTATGGAGGCTCAGGTCCTGATTGGGCCTACCACATCACTCCTGCGGCCGATTCAACCTGGATCATCACAGGATATACAAGTTCAAGTGATGGGGATGTGGTGGGCTACAGAGGAGGACCAACAGATGGCTGGATAATACGCATTGATAGCCAAGGCAACATGTTGAACCAAAAGTGCCTTGGAGGCACCAATGCTGACCGACTTTTCAGGACCATCAAAAAAAGTGAAACAGAGTGGGTAACTGTGGGGTACTCCGGTTCCGTGAATTATGATTTAGCAGGTGTCAATCCCGGTTTTACGGCTTCTTTTTGGATGGCTTCGTTAGACACATCGCTCAATCGCAATTGGAGTTACTGTACAGGAGGCTCCTTAGGTGATTATGCCAAAGAAATAATTTATGCACCATACGATAGCACTTTTGTTTTGATAGGTGATTCCAATTCACCAGACGGTATAGCCGCCACTAACCACGGCGATTATGATTTTCTTTTTGTTCGACTAGACCCAACGGCTGTAAGCTTGCCTGAGCCCAACATTTGCTATGCTCCTAGAATCTACCTCGACGGTCCATCGGGTCAACTCATATGCATATCAAACACGCATATCACCGATATAGATATCACCGTTTACGACAACATGGGGAAAAAGCTATTTGAGAAACTGGATGCAGAAGTTTTTCCTCCTGCTACCCAAATTGATTGTCCAACTTTGATTAGCGGATCCCATGGAATACTGTTCATCCAAATGGTTTGCAATGATCAAACCAATGTCACCAAAGCGGCATTCATGAAATAAAAAAATCCCGGTCAAATGACCGGGATTCAAGGGATATGTTCGATCAGCAAAGCTGATGAAGGCTCAAGCGATTACTGGGTCCTTCTAACATTAACGGCATTTGGACCCTTACGACCTTCAGTAACCTCGTAAGACACCATGTCGTTCTCACGGATCTTGTCAACCAAGCCGGAGTGATGTACAAAGATTTCCTGTTTTGAATCGTCCTCAACGATGAAGCCGAAACCCTTCTGTTCATTGAAGAACTTTACTTTTCCTGTTTTCATTTTTAATAATTTAATTTTGTTAATAATGTTCAAATGTAGCCTTAATTCGCATTAATTCCAAATAATTTCTAAAAACGCACAAATGACGGGGTCGGGAAAGCTGCAAGGAAACATCGTTGATATCCATGAAAGGACCATTTTTCATGGCGAAATAGCCTTTGAAAATGGTAAAATAACCGAGTTATTGAAACTAGGTGATGAAGTTCAGGGAGAA
Source organism: Bacteroidota bacterium (assembly GCA_046340555.1). GTDB lineage: Bacteria > Bacteroidota > Bacteroidia > AKYH767-A > OLB10 > JALRAP01. The sequence continues at coordinate 12,291 of JBKDSL010000121.1, read as the reverse complement.
ACCTATTTGTTACCCGGATTCATAGATGCACACATCCACATCGAGAGTTCGATGCTTACCCCGTATGAATTCGCCAAAAAGGCGTTAACGCACGGCACCATCGCAACTATCAGTGATCCCCATGAAATCGCCAACGTTTGTGGCATGGAGGGTGTCCGATATATGATGGAAAACGCCCAAGGAGCCGGACTTCGGTTTTGCTTTGGCGCTCCCTCTTGTGTGCCTGCAACCACATTCGAAACCGCTGGCGCGGAAATCACCGCCTCCGATATCGAATGGCTGCTATCGCAAAATGAAATCCTGTACTTGTCGGAAATGATGAATTACCCAGGGGTGCTTTTCAAAGATCCGAACGTGATGGAAAAAATCGCCATTGCTCACCGGTTGGGCAAGCCGGTTGATGGACATGCTCCAGGTCTGCGTGGTGCGGAAGCCATTCAATATATCCAAGCGGGAATCACTACCGACCACGAGTGCTTCGCCTTGGATGAGGCTTTGCACAAAGTGGAAAACGGCATGAAAATCCTCATCAGAGAAGGCTCTGCTGCAAGGAATTTTGATGCCTTGCATCCGCTTATCCAAACGCATCCAACCATGGTGATGTTCTGCAGTGATGACAAACATCCAGACGAACTCATGACTGGACATATAAACAAAATCGTTGCAAAAGCTGTCGCCATAGGTTACGATTTGTTCGATGTGCTGCGTTGCGCCAGCATCAACCCCATTACACATTATAAAATCCCGGCAGGGTGCCTGCGCATCGGAGATCCGGCTGATTTCATCATCGCAAAAAATCTAAAGGAATTCGAGGTGGTTGCCACTTACGTAGATGGCATTTGCCTGAGCGAAAACGGAAGATCCAAACTACCCGAAAAAAATCAAAACCCCATCAACCGATTTAAACCGTATGAAATCCAACCTGAAGAATTGGAAGTAATCGTTAAACCCGGTCAGGTCAGGGTAATTGATGCTATAGACGGTCAACTGGTTACCAAGTGTAGTTATCATGACACAGAGGGCGGTGTATTATTCGGTGATACCGAAAAAGATGTCCTAAAATTGGTGATTGTGAACCGTTACAAGCAAAGCAAGCCTGAAGTGGCATTCATCAGAAATATCGGTATCAAATCGGGCGCATTCGCCTCTTCGGTGGCACATGATTCGCATAACATCATAGCCGTGGGAGTGCATGACGAAGACATAGCCAAAGCCGTTAACGCATTGATGGAATCGCAGGGTGGGTTGAGCGTTGTAAATGAGCAAAACATCGATGTCTTACCCCTACATGTTGCTGGATTGATGAGCTTGAATCCTTGCGAAAAAGTGGCAAAAGACTACGAGCGATTGGATGCGCAAGTAAAGAACATGGGTTGTAAACTCAGGGCCCCCTTCATGACGTTGTCATTTATGGCCTTATTGGTAATACCAGAAATAAAGTTGAGCGACTTGGGATTATTCGATGGCTCATCCTTCAAATTCATCCCATTACAACCCGAATAGTTGTCGCAACAATCAATTTATTTATTTGATTATCAATTAATAATAAACCATAATGTAAAAAATAATTGACAACAATCGTGGTTTAATTTAACTTTGAGTCAATTAAATACAAATTGACGAAGACCGCTGTTTTTGCCATGGTTTTAATGGCATGTTCCCTAATAGGGCTTTTGATTTACCGCATACTGCCCAATGAATATGGATTGTTCATTTCGGTATTTTTTGCCATAGCAGGCATCGTAACCGGTATGTCAAAGTCAAAGGACGGTTCAAGAAAAGACCCTGAGTGGAGACAAAACCTAACCGACATCTTCAATCGGAAAAAAAGAAAACGAAAAAGTAGCTCCTCCGAACAGTAGTTTCTAATTTTTTAGATAGAAGCCTCTCCCAAAAGGATAACTGGGTTTTCCAGCAGTCCCTTCAAGGTCTGAAGAAACTTCGAGCCGGTAACGCCATCAACCACCCGGTGATCACAGCTCAAGGTAGCTTTCATCATCGACGTGTTCATCAGCTGGCCATTACGAAGCACAGGCGTTTCACGAATACCTCCAACTGCCAATATGCATGCATCGGGAGGGTTGATGATAGCCGTGAATTCATCTATACCGAACATGCCAAGATTTGAAATGGTAAAAGTGTTCCCCTCCCAATCGGCAGGTTGTAGCTTTTTATCCTTGGCTTTAGCAGCATAGGTTTTTACTTCGGCATTGATTTCAGATAACGACTTCGTGTCGGCATAGCGCACAACAGGAACCAACAATCCCTCATCTACGGCCACAGCCACACCGATATTGATGTGGTGGTTGGTCCTAATACGATCTTCTAACCACGAGGAGTTAATTATAGGATGTTGGCGTAGCGCGGCCGCGGCGGCTTTTATCACCATATCATTAAAAGAAATCTTCAGCCCCGCAACCGCATTGATGCTCTCTCGGGCATCAGCACAGCGATCCATGCAAATGTCCATTGTAAGGTAAAAGTGAGGGGCAGTAAACTTGCTTTCAGACAAGCGCCTTGCAATGGTCTTGCGCATTTGTGATACTGGAGTCTCCTCAAAACTTTCACTGGTTATTCCAGATGAAACAACACGACCCATCGTAGGTGTCATGCCTGGTTTAAACCAATCAACATCACGTTTTACCACACGACCTCCATCACCAGACCCTGGGATGCGGGACAAATCAATACCCTTTTCCATTGCTAAACGTTTAGCCAACGGAGAGGCCTTGACACGACTGTCATCATTCGCAGCCATAACCGGCACAGGAGCCGCAACAGGCTTAGCAGTTGGTGCAGTTACTACTGGAGTTGGTGCAGGGGTACCAGCAACAACAGGAGCAGCAATGGGAGCCAGGTTTGGTGTAGCGGCGGGCTTGGAGCTTTCAATTTCCAACAAGGATTTATAATCTTCACCAGCTTTACCGAATATTGCGAGGATTCCATCAACAGGTGCTGACTTGCCTTCCTCTACGCCTTTGTAAAGCAGAACACCTTCTTGGTACGACTCGAATTCCATGGTCGCTTTATCTGTTTCGATTTCAGCTACCAGGTCGCCGCTTTTAACCATATCACCGATGTTCTTGTGCCATTTGGCAACAACACCTTCGGTCATGGTATCAGACATCTTGGGCATGCGTACGATTTCAGCCATGGTTTATTGGGAATAAAGTATTTGGTGTTTTTCGATTACGTTTAAATTCAATCTGTGATGTAAGGATATTCATCGGAATAAACATCCTTGAACAATTCATCGGGTGTGGGATATGGTGAATCTTCGGCAAAGCGAACGCTTTCATCAACGATTTGATTTACGCGAGCATTGATGGCTTCCAAATCAGCCTCAGAAGCCCACTTGGATTTCAAAATCTTGGATTTGGTTACCTCGATGGGGTCACGCTGTTTGTACTCTTCAACTTCCTCTTTGGATCGGTACTTGGCAGGATCACTCATGGAGTGTCCTTTGTAGCGATAAGTAACCATCTCCAATAAGGTAGGGCCTTCGCCTTTCCTGGCGCGTGTGATGGCTTTATCCATGGATTCATGAACAGCCTCCGGACTCATTCCATCCACAGGTTCGGAAGGCATATCGTAGGCAGACCCCAATTTGTAAAGATTGGTCACATTGCTAGTACGCTCCACGGAGGTACCCATCGCATAAGCATTGTTTTCAATAATGAATATGACAGGAAGCTTCCAAGTCATAGCCATATTAAGTGCCTCGTGAAATGCGCCCTGTCGAACTGCCCCATCACCCATGTAGCAAACACAAACATTATCAGTGCCCAGATATTTCTCCGAGAATGCGATGCCAGCACCTAAAGGAACTTGACCTCCCACGATTCCATGACCTCCGAAAAAACGGTGTGGCTTAGAAAACATGTGCATCGATCCGCCTTTACCTTTTGAGCAACCAGTGGCTTTACCATACAACTCGGCCATTACTTCGTTAGCTGAAATTCCCTTGGCCAAGGCATGGGCATGATCCCGATAGGCAGTTATCATGGCGTCTTCCTTGCGCAATGTTGTCATGGCACCAGCCATAACCGCCTCCTGACCAATGTACAAGTGGCAAAACCCCTTTATCTTTTGCATTCCATACAGCTGGCCTGAGCGCTCCTCGAAACGGCGCATCAGATACATTTGCTCATACCAGAAAAGATAGGTTTCCTTATCGAATTTCGTCTTAGCCATGACTTGGTAAACAATTTGGTACAAAAATAGGAAAAAGCAACTTGCTAGAGGCTTGGGCTTTGACTATTAGTCAATTAACCTTCAAGATTCGCTTCAACGCTTTAAATTGTCAGCGTTAAACATCAAAGGAAGCAAGGTCTTGGCATCATCAATGACCATCACCTTGCCACTGCCAGCGGTGAGGATCATGCGGATAGGTGATTGATAACGATGTTCGTACTCGGCCATAACCTGGCGGCAATCGCCGCACGGACTAACAGCCAGAAGCTCATCGGTATCATGAAAGCAGGCAGTGATGGCCACAGCCTTGATGGTGGTTTCCGGATGCTGCGAAGCAGCGGCAAACAAGGCAACGCGCTCCGCACATAAACCTGATGGATAAGCTGCATTCTCTTGGTTACTCCCTTGAACTACCTCGCCCGTTTCCAGCAAAACGGCAGCGCCCACATGAAAACCGGAATATGGCGCATAAGCGGTATCCGATGCAGCTACTGCTGCTTCCAAAAGTTCGCGGTCTTGCAACTCTAGCTCAGCCGAAGTATCGTACAGCTTGTATTTGATCTCGTGTGAAATGTTTTGCATCCTTCAGTTTTTGGATATGAGTGCCACGGCATAGGCTGTAACACCCTCATTGCGCCCTATGAAACCCATTTTCTCGTTGGTAGTGGCCTTGATGGCGATGTCCTCGACGTCAATGCCTATCACTTCAGACAAAACCTGTTTCATCGTCTCCACATGAGGGTTGATTCGTGGCTGTTCCATTACCAATGTGGAATCGATGTTGCCAATAGAAAATCCTTTATCATGCAGTAATGCAACAACCCGTCTCAATAAAATCTTACTGTCTATCGATTTGTATGTAGCATCCGTATCAGGGAAATGGAAACCGATATCGCGCAAGCCGGCTGCACCTAAAAGTGCGTCACAGATGGCATGAATCAACACATCGGCGTCAGAATGTCCATCGGGACCGGCGTGGTGCGGGATTTCGACACCACCGATGATGCACTTACGACCCTCTTTGAGCCGATGCACATCGAAACCCATACCAACGCGAATCTTCATAGAAATGGATTACTCTTCATCATTATTATCGCTTCGATTAAAATCGAAGGTAATGGAGAATCGGAGCGTGTTTTCGAGTGGATTCCTTTGATCCGTAGGAATGAGGTAAGCGAAGTCTAAACCAAAAACGTTGTATTTCAAACCTGCGCCGAGGGTAAAATATTTGCGATTTCCCTTGTTCTCGTGTTCGAAAAAATAACCGGCTCTGAACGCGAATTGACGATCATACCAGTATTCCAATCCACCCGCTATATTGATTTCTTGCAATTCCTCTTTGGTGCCATTGGGAGCGTCACCAAAAGATTGAAAGATACCTTGAGCAACACTTACATCTGGACTGTTACCGTATAGAATTTGTTGTTCTCCGTTGCTGAGTGAATCCGAATAGATTGGGGGTGTGGGCACCAAAAGCTTATTGATATCCACAACGAAAGCCAATTCATTGTATTCGTTCAATTTCAAATTAAGAGCTGGCCCAAAACGTAGATTGATTGGAATGAAATCCTTACGACCTGTTTCCGTATAAGAAATCTTTGATCCGATGTTGGAAATGCTCAGACCGACAGAAAGATCTGCATCTTTCTTGCCGATTTCTATTTCTTTGCGATAGAATCCGCTGATGTCGGCCGCAACAGACTGTCCGGCCTTGGTGGCATTGTTCTCAACCGTAAACCCTCCTGTTAGGTTAGAGTTGATGTATCTTAAGGCTATTCCACCAGATATGTTTTCACTCAGTTTCCTGGAATAGGCAATATCAAAAGCGAACTCGGCAGGATCAAATTGACCGATTTCGTTACCTGAACCATCAGTAAAAGTAATGTTGCCAAGCGAAAAATAACGCAATGAGGCGCCCAACGCTTGGTCGCCCTTGAGTTGTTTAGCGAAGGAAACATATGCTAAATTGATATCGGGAACCAGTTTTCTCAACCAAGGTGTATACGAAACACCGAAAGCCATCTTTTGATCCATAAAGGCCAACTTGGCAGGATTCCAATGGATGGAATTAACGTCGGCGGCACTAGCAACACCGGCATCTCCCATCCCTCCTGCGCGTGCGTCAGGGGAAATGATCAGAAATGGAACCGCTGTGGTGATGGTATTTAGTTGACCCAATAAATCATCTCGATTGTATTGGGCTTGAGATGGAGCTGTTGCAATTGACAAGAAAACCGTCAGCACAAAAGTGCTTTTGAAAATGCTTTTCATAACTTGTTAAATGGTTGACAAATATAATTCAAATAGATGGAACGGGCATCACTTGAGGACAACCAGCTTCTCGTACTTGTCGGCAACGCTACCGGATTCGTCCCTGATTTTCAGTCGATAGACATAAACACCACGCCCTATGGGGTCACCGAATTCATCCCTTCCATCCCATTCCATTCCATCGTAACGGTATCCTTCACAGGATATTGCCCGATTGATAGTCTTGATTAACCTACCTGAAACCGTGAATATCTGTATTTGAACATCCAAATCGCCGCACGGGCGGTTGTGCTCAAAGAAGAATGACGTTTTTGTTGTAAAAGGATTGGGATAGTTTAAAACACGCTCCAAAGCGAGCTTGGCTGATTCGGCTACAGTGAACTCGGTAGTCACCTCGGAGGAGTTATTGTAGATATCCCAAACTTTGAACTTCAGTGTGTGTTTGCCATCCACCAAACCGTTCAATGGATATACCACTCGCCCTTTGGTGTAGTCATCGAGATCAGACTCGTAATAATCATTCAAGGTAAAAATGCGGTTAGGGTCGTTATCGATAGTGGCTGTGATATCGTGACCTACTCCGTTGCCAACCGTGTTGACCCCGTTGGAGTCGGCAACAATTGCCAAAATCACGGGATTCTCGTCGGTGTATCCACCATAAACAAACTTCTCATCATTCAGAAACAGTTTGACTTGTGGACCTTCAGAATCCACATTTCCATTGGCAAAGAATCCCCCAACCATCACACTGTCATAATTTCCTGTGGCGTCTTCCACACCGTTGTGGGCATAATAACTGATACGACCTCTTCCGATGTTATAGGCAATGTCTCGAGGTACAACAAAGGTGAAGGAAAACTCTCCGTTGCTGACACTTGCCTTACCTCTATAAACGGCATTTTTCCGAAGAGAAAAATTTATGACCGGACTGGAAGGATCATTGCCCAGCGTTGAAACAATTTCTTCCTTGTCGAAAACGGTTGGGTAAACAATACCATTGAAGCCTGATAGCTTTTGTCCGTTCTGCCTAACCTCACCCGATATTGTGACTTTACGAAGCGCAGACAAGGTGTCGTTATTGGCAACAGGAACATTTCCATTGATGGCAGTGGTTATAACATCGTAACGCGGCACACACAATTGCAATGCAGGGTCGCCCAACAGGGAAAAGTTCCTTGGGTTGATTCCACCTGACAATACACTATTGTCATTCTTGACCGTTACGTAAACATCGCCTAATCGTTGTTGCTCACCATTGATTTCATCAAAAAGATGATTCATCATTACCGAGTTCAAGACTCCGTTTTGGGCGGCATACACCAAACGTGTTGTAGTCATCAGTGCAACACCTCCAGCCTCGCTCTCGATAAGCACCAATTCACCTGTCGATGTCCTTCCTGGGTCGTCATATCGACTGAACTCACACGTGGCGGTGATGAATAAAGGCAATTTGCGCTTGTTTTTCCAAGAGCGAACCATAGTATTGTCTAAGATGCGTTCGGCTGTCCAACCCGTTTCGCCACCGTGTCCGGTATAGTTGATCACCAAAGCTCCTTTGTCGACCCGCCTGCTTATAGCTTCATTCACGGAAGGATATCGCTGTCCACCAGGAGTAGAAACCTGGTTATAAGAATCGATGAAAATCTTATCGATGTTGAATTCAGGATGGTTGTTACGGACATACGTGGCAAGTCCGTTCGATTGATTCAAATGCAGCCCCGAATCCTCATCATCCGCAATAAAACAAATGACATTTCGCCAATCACCAAGTGAAGTAGTGGATGATTCGGAGCAAGTAGATAAAGATGTGGCATCAGAAACTATTCCCGGCGTAGCGTAGTCGATCGTCTTATTCACAACAATACGAGCCTCTGAAAGATTCTTCACAGGAAAACGTCCAACAGCCACGTCCAGTAAATCCGTGAAAGCGTCGTCCCAATCACCTTCCTGGTCATCCAAGAAACCAAAAAAATCATCGGAAACATAAGAACGAATGAGAGAAATCGAATTCAGTGATTGGTAGGTTGGGATGAAATTAGTGTTCGACTCTCCCGTTCCTTTGTTGTCATAGGATCCATCACCAAACAACAACAAGTATTTGGGTAGGTCAGCTGGATTTGTCGCGCGGTTATAAAACATCCTCATGAAATCACGTATAGCCACTAAGTCCGCAGCACCGGATGAGAATTCATTGTAAATCTCTTGAGGTCTTACCAATGCAACACGTAAATTATTTTCATTTCGATGGAAATCGGCAAGGCGCGAAGCTTCTGACTCGAAATCGGGATGGGTAATGATGACCATGTCAACAGCTGCTAATCCATGAAGATTCTGGTTCGAAACCCTTCCTGCAAAAGCCGGCGTATTAAATGAACTTCCGTTGAATGCTACGAATTCTATAAGCGAGTCGGTGCCAACGACAAAATCGCCGGGGGCATCGGTCAGTTGCTGAACCACATTCGTGGGGTCGGTTACGTCCCAAATACGAAGGTTGTTGAGCACTCCCGAGATAGTGAATTGGGATACTTTTCCTGGTGTGGCGGATGCAATGTTTCTGAATGACATCTGAGAGCCCGTCATCACCAGTGATCTACGAGCATTAACGATCAAACTATTCAGATATCCCACTGAAGTGGATGTTGTGGGGAAATATGTTAATGACAGGTTTACGTCGGCCCCTGTAGGATTTAAAGTAACAGAGGATATGTTTTCATCAGCGAAATCGGAGGTGTATGAAGTACCAACGGCCGGCACGTTTTGCTGTAAAATTGTTTGTCCGTTGTAATTCATCCTGAAATAGCTTGGCGAAAAAGAACGAGCAATCAGGTTGGATTTCACATGGACCGGCGTAGTAAGGTCAATATTGGGAAAGCTGAAGTTAAAAGACTGTGTAAGGTCCACGTCAAATTGCTCTCCGTACCACTGCCTACCCGATTTGATGAAATTGACCCGCTCTACCTCGTGGTATTGGCGATCATCGAAATCGGTTACATTATTATTTGAAAGCTGTGCAGAAGAAGCCCTACTGATAATCCTCTTGGGAGTTGTAGAAAGACTGAGTTCAGGAGTCAGGAAATAATATGTATAATCGGAAAGCAGATTAAGCTCGTGAACAAACTTTCCGGTATTTGCATCAAGTGACCAGGATGTAGGCGCCTCACCGTAAAACAAGATATAATCGCCATCATCAAATCTTCCAGGGGTTCCGCCGTCGTAAACTTCAATGGCGTTTTCAGCCAAATCATCATGACGGAATTTGCTGTTCAACCTAGGTAGCATACCTCCACCATTGCCAAACAATCGGATTTGATTGGGGTCGGTTTGAGAGGGGTCTAGGCCGAATTGGGAAAGCTGGTTGGAAGTGATTTTGTGAATACCGGTTTGCGAAACAGCTATCTTGACCCAGTTACCTGATGCCAAAACACTATTGGAGGATGTGGCGGAACCAAATCTAGCTGAACCTTTGAATAAATATTCTCCCTGCGAATATTGAAGTTCGAACGAAATTAGCTTTTGCTTTCGACCGGTAACATCTATCCTGAAAGGCAAAACGGAGATTGCCAGATACTCTTGTTTTTTTTCATAGAGCACATCTGAAGTTACTACTGGTTGCTGCTGCACCTTGGACCAGTCGACGAGAGAACTGGTTTCGAGATCTAAGTAAAGGGCATTTGTAATAGAAGCAACCGCTTTATAACCAAGGAAGGGATTGGGAATCCGTTTTACGTAATAAGGAAAGGAATTGGCTGAACCATCATATTGAGCCCCCTCAAATTGCATCATGCTCTGACCTTGAAGACCTTCGGATGTCAGGTCCACGTCATTACCCCAAACCAAATCAATTTTTTGTGGCTTGGATGCCTGCGCAAAGGAATTTACCACCCCGTAAAAAAGGAGGAAAAAAACCCCTAAAAAACTGTATTTAAGATACATAAGCCTTTGGAAAATGATTGCAACAAATGTAAGCATACACCGCCATAGCGACTATAACACTTATTGAATCATATTATTATTTTTGGTTATTAATTTTTTTTACTTCTATTTTTGCCCTTATCTGTTAACAATAAACTATCGCAAAAAGTTGTTTATCAGCTATTAATATTTGTCAATTTCGCCGAAAGCTGAAACAATGAAACCTATTTTAGCATTGCCGTATAAGTCAGTCAAAACCAATATCAACATGCGCTCATTCTCTCTAATCGCGGCATTACTTGTTTTGACAGCTTCTTTTCTACCCGAAAAGGCTCAGGCTCAGGACCCTCAGTTTAGCCAGTTCTACGCCGCTCCATTGTATTTGAATCCCGCCTTCGCGGGTTCCGCACGCTGTCCACGCATCGGTATTAATTACCGAAACCAGTGGCCAGCCCTCAACAAAACCTATATCACTTCTTCTGTTTCCTACGACCAGCACGTTGACAACCTATCTGGCGGGTTGGGGTTGATCATTATGAATGATAAGGCGGGAGACGGCACCATCAACACGACTTCCATAAGCGGGATGTATTCATATCAATTGAATATCAGCCGCGACTTCTCAATTCGCATGGGTATGCAGGCCACTTTGATGCAGAAGAAATTGGATTGGGATAAACTTTATTTCGGAGACCAGATTGATCCGCGATATGGTTTCGTTTACAATACCCAAGAAAATCGCCCTTCCGATCTTAGCAAATCTTACCCTGACTTTTCTGCGGGCATATTAGCCTATAGCTCAAAGGTTTATGGAGGGGTGGCGGTCAACCACTTGACACAGCCAGATGAAGCCTTTATTGTTGAAGGTTCATCCGCTTTACCCATGAAAATTACAGCCCATTTCGGTGCCATGCTGCCCGTTGGAGATACCCGCGTTTATCGTTATGCCGCCACTCGTGCCGAGGGAACATACGTGTCTCCCAACGTTTTATATCAGCAACAAGGAAGCGCAAACCAACTTAACTTAGGCGTTTATGTATTGAAATCCCCCATGATCGGTGGATTGTGGATGCGTTCCAACTTTGGTGGCGCAGGCACTGCCAGCTGGAGCGGTGAATCTTTTATCGCCTTAGTTGGTGTTCAAAAAGGATTGTTTAAATTTGGCTATTCTTACGACGTAACCATTTCAAAGCTAACAAACAATGCCACCGCTGGATCTCACGAAATCAGCTTAGGCATTCAATTCGAATGCAGACCTAAAAAGAAGCGCTTCAGGACAATAAGTTGTCCTTCCTTCTAGTTTATAATCAACAGGAACCTAAAGAATTTAACATACTAGCATGAAAAGATTGTCATTTGTAACACCATTACTGCTTGCAGCTATGGTGTTTCTCGCATCCTGCGGAGGCAAGGAAAAATCCTCTTCTACCGGATGGAACTACAATGATGAAAAGAACGGTGGGTTCGAGAAAGTAGAATACACCGAACAGGAAACCGGCCCAGGCTTGGTACTCATCGAAGGTGGAACTTTCTCCATGGGCCGCACCGAACAAGACATCACCATGGATTGGGCTAATATCCCAAGAAGGGCCACTGTTTCATCTTTTTATATGGATGAGACCGAAGTTTCAAACCTACATTACCGCGAATACCTTTATTGGTTAGACCGTGTGTATGGCACCGATTATCCTGAAGTATACAAAAGAGCGCTGCCCGACACCCTTGTTTGGCGTTCCAAAGTTGGTTTCAACGAACCTTATGTTGAGTTATACCTACGCCACCCCGCCTATAACGACTACCCAGTGGTTGGAGTGAATTGGTTACAGTCGAACGACTACTGCGCTTGGAGAAATGACCGCGTTAACGAAGATATCTTGATTCTTGAAGGAATTTTGCGCGAGAACCCAGCCCAGA
>JBKDSL010000120.1:0-10523 GCA_046340555.1 Bacteroidota bacterium | reverse complement strand
GGGTAATTCTCCACTTCCGTGGTGATGGTCAATTGGCCACCTGGTTGTAAACCTTGGATAATGACAGGTTTCAGGTCGGCGCGGGCTGCATATATGGCGGCGGTGTAACCGGCAGGACCGGAACCGATGATGAGGCATTTCAAGTGTTCAGTAGACTCAGACATAAGAATGGATTTAGGAGTTCAAAAATAATGAACGCATGTGATTGTAAGACACAATTTCAACTACTGCGCGTAAATGGTGTCAAGCACAAAGGAATAGCCTTCCCAAATGCCAATACCACCCGTGATATTGCTTTTAAGTGAGGCTGGAGCTCCGAAAGGGTTCCCATTGGAGGTTACTTGTGATTCGGCTGACCTCCAAAAGCGGAAAGCATCTTGAGTAATAGAGCAAAACCGAACGGCAATGGTATCACCTGACTTGAAAAGTCCCGCCTCTTCATTGTTATCATCTTCAGCGATTGAGTTAGGTACGCTTCCTCTTGTTGCAGCGAAATCAAAGGACAATCCATTGTAAAAGCGATCATCCGTTACAGAACCAATTGGCGCAATGAAATCACTGTCCTTGCCGATGCGCTTTGCAAACCAACGATAACAATTGCCAGCCTGAGGTGGGTCGCTGATGCGCGCCCATGCCCATCCGAGCGAATCATTTTCGGGAATCAAACGAAACCAAACACTATCTAATGTTACAGGAGCCGGGATGGTGGTTACGGACGAAAGCTCCCTGCCATCTGGAAGCTTGATTTGCAAAGAATATGTTTTTCCAACCTCACCCGTCATGGTTGTGGTTGTATACAAATAACCGGTTGATGCGAATGGCGCAATCAATGTATCGGTCTGACTTCCATCTGAAACGGTAACCAAAGCATCTTTGATGGTGTATTGCAAAAGCGTAAGGCTATCTACAGGAGCAAAAAAAGGAGCTGTGCGAGATATGAGCACAATGGGCGGTGCTCCTGGTGTTATGTATCCCTCCACCACAATCTGTTCTTCAGATTCGGGAAGGTCCACTGTAATGTCTTTCTCGCAAGCAGTGAACATTGTTGATACTACCACCAGGCAAAATATCAACGGGATACAAAGGGAATTATACTGATGGCGCATTAGAATTTGAAATTGTAAGTGACCGAAGGAATGATTGGGAACAGCGAAACCTGTTTGGCCTGCAACTTGAATTGACCGTTGACTTCATCAACCGAATCGTCGAAGTAAATGAAGTAAGGATTATACCTGTTATAAACATTGAATATGGAGAAGTTCCAACTAGCCTCCCATTTGGCACGTTTCTTTAACTTGAGTGTGGCTGACACATCCAACCTATGATAGGCAGGTTGACGGTAGGAGTTGCGCGCTCCATAATCGTAGTAAATCTGTGGGAATGATCCATTGCCTGAAACCAATTGCCCCACATCTACAGGTCCGTTCAAAAACAATCGGCTTTGAGGTAGAGTAAGTGCATTTCCAGTGGCGTAAACCCAAACCGCTCCGAAGGTCCACTTTTTATTGAGCTCATAAGTAAGTGCCAATGAAAGGTCATGCCTACGATCATATTTTGCAGGAAAAACCATTCCCTTGTTGAGCTCCAAGAATTTTCTTTCGGTCCATGCCAAGGTATATCCCAACCATCCATTCAATTTACCGCGCGTCTTTTTCAGAAAAAATTCTGCACCATACGACCATCCTTTACCAAAGACAAAATTGTTGTCTTGGTTGTTCTTGACATCATCATCCGGCTGTGTGCCCTCGCGGTACTCAATTTGATTCTTGAGGTCCTTGTAATAAACCTCTACTGAAGTCTCATACAAGTTGTTTTTCAGGTTACGAAAATATCCTAGGGCGTACTGGCTTCCTTGTTGTGGTTTCACCCGAGAAGAAGATGGCACCCAAACATCTGTGGGAAGCGAGGCGGAAGATAATGACGCCACATGCACATATTGATAATTCAAAGTGTAGGATGCTTTGATTGAAGATGCACTATTCAATGAATAACGCAAGTTGAAACGCGGTTCAAGGTGGTTGTACCGTTGGACACTCTCACCACGGTCATAATATATGGTATCGGTATTTACTAGGAGTTCGTTTTGCAGGTATCTAGTAAAGGGGCCCACTTGATTGAAATAGGTGAATCGGAGCCCACCTCCTACTGCGAGTTTTTCGGTAATGTCCCAATCATCTTGCACATAGGCTGCGCCCTCATGCGAGAAGAGTTGCACCTTGCCACCCAAATCGAATTCGGTATCACCGGAGCTCGCCTCAACAGTGCTAGGTGTGAAAATGTGATAGGTGTACTGCGCTCCGAACTTGACGTTATGTCTGATTTGCGGATACCAGGTAAAATCCGTTTTCAATGTATAATCGTTGATACCGCTGTACAATTTGAAATTGATATTTTCTTGTCCGGCGCTAAAGGCGAAACGGTAGTCGGAAAAGATGGCCGATGTGTTCAAGAACAGATTGTCGCTGAACAAATGATTCCATCGGATGGATGCGGCCGCATTGCCCCATGGCACTTCAGCTGTGAATCCGGTGGATTTGCTTTTGAACTTGAACGCATCTCTGCCGATGTATCCGCTGAGGAAAATCCGATCCTTATCTGAAATGCGGTAATTGATTTTCCCGTTCAGGTCATAGAAGTAGTATGTGTTGCCTTCTGCTGCAGAGCCCGGGGCTACAAAAGGTTCGCGCAGGAAGAGATCGACAAAGGTCCTACGGGCAGAGAATATGAAAGAAGCCTTATCATTTACGATGGGACCTTCCAACGTCAAACGCGAGGCAATGAAGCCCATTCCACCCTCCCCGTGAAACTCACGGTTGTTGCCTTCCTTCATGGATATATCCAACACAGAAGCCAACCTGCCACCATATTTGGCAGGCATGCCGCCTTTGTATAGGGATACGTTCTTGATGGCATCTGAATTGAAGACCGAGAAGAAACCGAACAAGTGGGATGCGTTATAGATGGGTGCCTCGTCCAATAGCACCAGGTTTTGATCCGGGCCGCCACCACGAACATAATAACCACTGTTGCCTTCACCGGCCGACTGCACACCTGGTAGTAGTTGAATGGACTTCAAAATATCCACCTCACCCATAAATGCCGGCAGTGTTTTGATGGTTTCCATTTTTATATCCTCCTTACCCATGGTCACCGATTGGATATTTTCATCGGCCCTTTCACCGGTGATAACGACCGTACGGAAATCCAAAGCCTCAATCTCCAAATCCAAATTCAATCGTAAATCCCGATTGAAACTGATTTCTTTGGAGATAGTCTTATAACCGATATAGGAAATGGTGACGCTGTGAGTTCCCTCCTCAAGGCTGATGGAGTAAAACCCGTACTCGTTGGTAACAACCCCTTTTTGTAAATTCTTGATCAGGATAGTGGCGCCTATCAGGGGTTCGCCTGTATTGGCATCGCGAACATAACCGCTCAGGTTGAAACGCTGCTTTGCTTGTGCATGTGCCGATGTGTGGATACACACAAAAACAGCGAAGAGCAGCAAGCGGGATAATAAATTCTTTAAACGGTACATGTACTAGGTTAAAGCGATGGATGGTAAACAATCGGAAATGAAAAAAGTCCCGGTTAAGGGACTTTTTTTTCTTTTGGTCGGGGTGACTGGATTCGAACCAGCGACCCCCAGCACCCCATGCTGATACGCTACCGGACTGCGCTACACCCCGAAATCAAAGAGGTGCAAAATTAAGGATTTATTCCCTATGGGAAGACATTCGGTGCAATACAATCTATAGACTTGCCTTTCAATTATTTAGGGACTTGATTTTTAGCCTTTAACACCCACCAAATCCCTTTCACATCGTTCTTCCATTCGGGTATTAGAAACACCAGAATACTCTCTTCAATTGCATCAATTGTCAGCACCAACATGGTCAAATGAAAAAAGACCACATTGAACCCGAAGAACATCGTGTAAATCAGGAAACATCCGATGGCCAATGCTCCTGTTTTGGCGGAATAGGTATGAAAGCTGCTAGGCCGACCATAGCGCCAAAGGCAGAGGATAAGCTGTATCAGATGAAGTGAAATCACCGATAATAAAACGACCGAGTGCGATTTGAAATTGGTTTGCTCGAACATCCAAGCCCCTACCAAGCCAGTAAGGATAGTGAGCGTATCACCATATGAATCCATGATACTGCCGATTCGTGTTTCCTTACGGAATCTGCGAGCTAACGGTCCGTCTACCAAATCCGTGGTGAAGGCCAAAGTAAGTACCCAAGCGAAAGCCTCCCGTTGTCCGTTGCCAATCAACCACCACATTACCGGAGCGCAAACGATGCGCAACAGGGTGATGAGATTGGGGAGGTTCCAGACCATTCTATAATTACTTTGAGGCCTCCTGCTCTAGCTTGGCCTTGATGCGGGCTTGCTTACGCTTGTGCATACGTAGATTCAGCATCTCCACAGCTAAGGAGAATGCCATCGAGAAGTAAACATAGCCTTTGGGGACATGAACGTGGAAAGCATCCACGATGAGAATCATGGCAATCATCATCAAAAACGCGAGCGCCAACATTTTTATAGTTGGGTTAGCATTCACGAAATCCGATACGCTCTTGGCGAATACCAACATGACCAACATGGCAATAATAACAGCCAAGATCATGACCAAAAGATTGTCTACCAAACCAACGGCTGTTAAGATGGAGTCGAACGAGAACACCACATCAATGACAACTATTTGCGCAATGGCGGCGTTCATAGTCATTTTCCGAAGTGAAGGGTCTTCCAAATCATGAGAACCTTCAATTTTATTCCTGATTTCAATCGTGGATTTATACATCAGGAAAATACCACCTGCAAGAAGAATCAAATCCCGACCCGAGCAACTCCAAAGCGCCGTGGATTCCATTCCCGGCTGCAGATCCAGAACCACCCAAGGAGCGGAACTCAAGACGTGGAACAAAGCATCCTTCATTCCAATGACCCAGGTAATGGAGAATAGTAGCAGTACGCGCAGAATCAAGGCAACAGCCAGCCCTATGGTTCGTGCCCGCTTTTGCTGCTCAGGTGGCAACTTACCCGCAATGATTGAAATGAAAACGATATTGTCGATACCCAATACTATTTCCAATACGGCCAAAGTAGCCAAGCTGACCAAGGAGGCAACTGTGAATAGTGTTTCAAAATCTTGTGCTAAATGCATATCTATATTTTACTTATTGGTTTAATGAGGAGGTTCCAGGTTTAATATAATTTGAAAGCCATGAGTTTCTCAAAGGCACTAGCCATGAAACTTCAAGCTCTTGAATATTTTGAATCAAGTTGTTGTACAACATGGCATCAACAGACAATTCACCGGACTCGAGCAATTGTGACACTCCTTGAGCTGTTACAAACACGTGCTTACCGTCAGGATTTTTACACAAGGCCGTCAATCGGTTAAAGAAATCAATACCAGTTCGCGAACCATACTCCTTCATGAAATGAACGCTTTTGTCGATGCTGCAACCGCTAGCCTGATTATGGCCTTCATCAACCGCCAGGATTACGAACAGGCCATTCCTTATTTCCGCACTACCTCGTAGTCCGGCCTGATGGGCTGTCCATGTAGCGATGAATCGTTCCAACTCCATTTTGAGCAACGACAGCTCATCGGCATTCAACAACCTGGAAGATTGATAAATCCAAACCCGAGATGTGGGTGGCAGTGATGAAAAGGGAACAAACATGTTACAGATCGTTGGCTTGTGCTATGAGTTCGGCTATGTCGGCCACTCGAACAGATTGCTCCTGCTCGAAATGCTTCACACCATCAGTCATCATAGTCATACAGAACGGACATCCAACAGCAATGATCTCAGGCTTATGTGAAAGGGCCTCTTCCGTTCGTTCAATGTTGATGTCCTTGTTACCGGGCTCAGGCTCTTTGAACATCTGTGCTCCGCCTGCACCACAGCATAAGCCGTTGGCGCGACTGCGTTTCATTTCGGATAGTGCGGCATCCAGTTTGCCAATAACATCCCGAGGTGCCTCGTAAACATCATTTGCCCGACCGAGGTAGCAAGGATCGTGAAACACGATTTTCTTTCCGCTGAATGCTCCACCCTCCACTCGCAAGCGACCGGAGTCAATCAATTGCTGCAACAGCTGCGAATGGTGTAAAACTTCGTAGGTGCCGCCTAATTCGGGATATTCGTTTTTGATGGTATTGAAACAATGTGGACAAGCAGTGACAATTTTGGTAACGTTGTATCCATTCAACACTTGGATGTTGGTCATCGCCTGCATTTGAAACAGGAACTCATTGCCAGCGCGCTTAGCGGGATCGCCAGTGCATCCTTCTTCAGTTCCCAATACCGCGAAAGAAACATTGGCATGGGCAAGAATTTTGGCAACAGCCCTGGTGATTTTTTGTGCACGGGCATCGAAACTGCCGGCACAACCTACCCAGAACAACACCTCGGGTGTCTTTCCTTCGGCGGCCATTTGGGCCATGGTGGGCACTTTCAACGTATCACTCATGTGTTAATTTATTATCCTTCTTGTGTCCAATTCATACGGTCGGCTTGCGAAAACTGCCAAGGTGCGCCGTTATTCTCAATCTTGGTGAACATGCCGTTGAGTTCTGTAGGGGCAGCAGATTGTTCCATCACTAGGTACCTACGCATCTCGACAATAATCGACAGAGGATCGATATTCACGGGGCAAGCTTCAACGCAAGCGTTGCAAGTGGTACAAGCCCACAATTCCTCAGGCGAGATGTAATCGTTCAACAACGACTTGCCGTCGTCATGGCTGGCGCCATGTTTATCGTGGTTGCGACCAACCTCCTCTAGGCGATCGCGGGTATCCATCATGATTTTGCGAGGAGAAAGCTTTTTACCTGTGATATTGGCAGGACAAGAGGATGTGCATCTGCCACATTCGGTGCATGAATAGGCATCCATCAGGTTTTTCCAAGTAAGGTCCTTCACATCCTTAGCACCGAAAGGAGTAGGTGTTTCAGCAGGTGGTGGAGGCACCGCCGATGGGTCCATCATCAATTTGACTTCATTGGCTACAGCCTCGTTGTTGCTGAATTTGCCTTTCGCATCCAGCTTGGAATACCAAACATTCGGGAAGGAAAGGAAAATATGGAAGTGCTTTGAAAAAGGAACATAGTTGAGGAAGGCGAGTATTCCGATGATATGCAACCACCAACAAACACGCTCCAGCATTATCAATGATTGATCGCCCATGCCAACGAGCAAAGGAATTAGGAAAGAGCTAACAGGAAACGAGCCGGCTTGTACATAGTGATCAACTCCGCGTTGCTGCAACAATGAATCGGATGCATTCATAAACAGGAAGAGCGACATCAGCACCACTTCGGTTCCGAGAATGATCATCGCATCAGTGTTTGGAAAACCTTTCAACTCGGGAGAGGTGAAACGGCGCAGTCGAATAATGGCTCGGCGCGCGAAAAACACTACACAAGCCACAACCACCAACAAGGCAAGTATTTCGAAGCTTGCGATCAAGAAATCATAGAAAGGTCCGAGCGGCTTGGCAAAAACCCGATGGGTGCCCAACAAACCGTCGATGATGATTTCCAAGACTTCGATATTGATGATGATGAATCCGGCATAAATGATGATATGAAAGAAGCCAGCGACGGGTCGGGTAACCATTTTCGATTGTCCTAGTGCCACGCGGAACATAGTGGCCCAGCGCTCCGATTTGCGGTCGTTGATCTGCACATCACGACCCATATTGATGTTACGAATGATTTTCCGGATGCTGGTATAAAAAACCCAGATGCCGGCACCGAGTATCAAAGCAAATAAAACACTGGACAACATGTTAAAGACTTTGCACTGTTAGGTAATTCAATATTGTTATGGTATTCGCTTCGGGTACTGATTTCATTTAGGCTCCTTGTTCTTCTTTCCAAAGACGGAAAAATGCAGGTACCTGTTGGGGTTTTTCTTCAAGTCCTTGAGCAACTCGTCCAAGTCCTCAGATGATTGCTGTAAGGAATTGTATAGACTGTCATTATTCACGAGGGCGCCAAGTGTGCCTTCACCAGAATTGATCTTGGTAACCATTTCGGAGAATCCTGATACGGCGGCATCGGCATTGCGAATGGTTGAGGAAAGGTTTGCAGCAGCAAGTGAATCTGAAATGGAAGAGAAGTTTGCGATGATGTTATCAAGCTTTGCCTCGTTTTTTCGCAAATTGCCGGAAATGGATTCGACATTATCAATCATTTTACGAAGCTTTCCTGAGCCTGGAGCTAGCATGTCATCAATATTGGCCGATGCACTTTCGACGTTAGCCAAAGTCTTATCAAGATTCTCGAAAACAGAATCCAAAGACTTCCTGTTCTTGTCAGACAAAACAGCATTCATAGATGAGGCCAATGAATCAAGTGTCGACATCAGTTTCTCGGCTCGGTCTTTCACCGGCAGCATTTGATCGGAGAAACTCGTTTGTATGTCTGAATTCAATGTATCTCCGGGATTCGCTTCCGGACTTCCAGGAACCAAAACGATTTCAACGGCCCTGCCTCCCAAGAGATCGGATGAAATGATACTTGCCGTGGCTTTCTTGCTTACATAAACCCCTTTGCGAATCTGGAGTGTGACAAGAACCAAGCCAGATTTGTCAGGAGTAAAATCGATTTTCTTGACTTGACCAACCTTCATACCACTGATCAAAATATCGCTGGATGAGGTAAGTCCATCTACACGCTGATATAAAGCATAATATGTATTAACGCCGGTAAAAACATCAACTCCCTTCAGAAAATTCATACCGTATAGGAGACCGGCTACGGCGCCAGTAACAAGCAAACCAATTTTGACTTCTCTGGAAAACTTCAATGTGGGGAATTTTAAAAATCTCCTCGCGAATTTACTTGGTTTTGGACAATTCAACGGCCTCCTTGACCGAAATCTTTTTACCATTGTAAATTCCACAAACGAATGCATCAGCAAAGCCTAGTTTTTTAACCTTGGCGAGGTTCTTTCCTGCCTCTACATCATCGGCAAAACGACCTACAAAATATCGACGCAAACCATCCTCGTTATCGATAAAGTGAACACCTTCAACTTTTGAATAGGTATTGGGCTTAGACGCTGTTGCTATTGGAAGCGCCCCGATTTGGATTGCGAAATGCAAATCTTTCGATTTTCCAGCATCAGCTGACACCGAAACGGGAGTATTAGATGTTTGATTAGTAGCGTTTTGCCTCCTAATGGTGTCCGTTTCAACGACCTTGTTTGAGGCCGAAGAACCCGTGATACTGTCCTTGGATGAACCCCGGGCTGCACTGGTACCGGTACTGCCACTGGTACTCTTATTGCTACTGCTATTGGAACTGCCACTGGTACTGGTACTGGTACTGGTACTGCCACTGGTACTGGTACTGCCACTGGTCCTGCCACTGGTACTGGTACTGCCACTGGTACTGCCGCTACCCCCTTTCTCCCCACCCCCAGCCTTTCGTTCTTGATCATTCTTGTAAGTGGTGAAAGCCCTTAAAATAGAATTAGCCATACTGGATTGCCCTTCATTGCTCGCCAGAAAACGCTCATCTTTAGTGTTTGTAAGAAAGCCCAACTCTAACAAAACACTTGGCATGGCGGTCCTGAAAAGCACTAGAAAGCCAGCCTGCTTTACCCCACGGTTGTTTCGCCCCGCATGATTTTCAAATTCATATTGTAATCTGGAGGCAAAAGCCAGGCTTTGCTCCATATAAGTATTCTGGTAAAGTGAAAAGATGATATGAGCTTCAGGGGACTTGGGATCGTATCCTTCGTAATTGGTTTGGTAATCCTTTTCAAGCAAAGCGGATTCGTTTTCCCTGCGGGCAACATTCAAATTGTCATCAGTTTTATGAAGACCCATCACGAATGTTTCAGCACCATAGGCAGCTGAGGGGCCTGAGTTGCAGTGGATACAGATAAACAAATCGGCCTTGCTTCTGTTAGCGATGGCCGCGCGCTCATACAATTCCACGAAAACATCCGTTTTGCGCGTATAAACGACTCGGATGTCGGGAAAATACTTTTCAATCAACTCACCCAACTTCAATGAAACAGCTAAAGCGATGTGTTTCTCCATGGACGAGGAACCCAAACAGCCTGAATCATGACCTCCGTGACCTGGGTCGATGACAATGGTTTTAACCTGGTATTTGGGTGGCTTGTTGGGAAGGGTAAACGATGTCAAAGCCAACAGGATCAGGGTCAGCGATATCAGTCTTATGGAATTGAAAATGAACATCCCTAAATTTCGTAGCTTTGAGATCTCAAATTTACGCGCCACCAGCACCTGATGCCTTCACGTGGGAAGCCAATATCAACAAAAATATTAACCGCGTTTTTGGTGGTTTTGTTGTTCAACGGCATGCCTTTGGAACTGTTTTCTCAAACAGACTCCACAGTTTCCGTGCCAAAGGCCGATACCGCATCTACTTCGAACCTGAAATCTAAGGTCAAGTATTCCGCTAGGGACTCTATCCGTTTCGATATCCCTGGAGAGCTTGTTTACCTGTATGGAAACGCCAA
>JBKDSL010000119.1:0-18444 GCA_046340555.1 Bacteroidota bacterium | reverse complement strand
GATGGCATTCGTCGCCGCTTCGTTGAGTGGTTGCAAAGGTGATGACGGTCCTGCTGGACAACGTGGACCTGCCGGACCGCAAGGCGGCGATGCCAATTTCCAAGTTGCGATCATTAATATTCCTGCTGGCGATTGGGGAACCGGAGGCTATGTGGAATATCCTTGCAGTATTATTACACCTGCGGTGATGGACAGCGGTTTGGTGATCCCTTATATCCAAGATGACTTTGGGTACTATGATGGAATTCCAAGCGCCTACCATGAAATCACAGGATTTGGTTACGTATATGCTACGAGTCCTACTCCAGGGGGGATTGTTGGTTTTGAAACCACTCCTGCTTCGCCGCCCACTGGCGACCGCCAGGCTAAAGTGGTTACCATGTCCGCTTCATTCCTGCGTCAAATTGAAGATCGCAGCGTATTGCAATCTTACGAATCGCTTATGCGATATGTTCAAACTCGCAAATAGTCGGCACATTCAATCGTTAAAAGCTCCATGAAAATTTCCCATGGGGCTTTTTTTTTGTAACAACAATGGTTTTACTTTGTTGTCATCCTAAAACCCAAAATCGTATCTACCAATGAAATCCCAATCCAGCATTTTTTTATTGATTTTTTTGCTTTTTAGCAACGCCATCTCGGCTCAAAAGTCCAATTTCATAAAACCGGGCGACAACCTCATTGTAAAAAACATTCCAAGTATATCTGCTGATATTTCAACGGAAGTGCGTCGCTATACCGAATCCCGCTCTGCTTCAGCGGTTGATTGGCATCCTTCCCGAAGGGAAATGCTCATAACCACTCGCTTCGGAAACACAGCACAACTGCATTATTTGAAAAACCCGATGGGTGCCCGCACACAAATCACTTTTTTCGAGGAGCCTGTTGGCAATGCCACCTTTGAACCGAACAATGGCAATTATTTCATCTTTACCAGGGATGTCGGCGGCAATGAGTTTGCACAGATGTATAGATATGATATGTCGGATGGACGCTCTACTTTAATATCCGATGGCGGCAGATCTCAAAATGGCAACATTCGGTGGAACAAAGCGGGAAATAAAATACTGTTTTCCTCTACACGCCGCAATGGTGCCGACCGTGATTTCTGGATAATGAACCCGATGGAGCCCAATTCTGCTTCCTTGGTCATGGAGGTGAAGGGTGGAGGATGGAATATCAACGATTGGTCTACGGATGAGAAAAAGCTTTTAGTCTCCGAAGGTCTATCCGTAAATGAAAGTCATTTGTATATGTATGACATGGCTGCCAAAACGAAATTTGAAATCGGTCCATTGTCTAAGAAAGAAAAGGTGGTAAATGGGTCTGCCCGTTTCAGCATGGATGGCAAATACATTTTTTTCATTACTGACTTCGGAAGTGATTTCAGGCGCTTGGCGCGGATGAATGCCGATGGTTCGGATATTCGTTATATCACCACTGATATCAG
Organism: Bacteroidota bacterium; assembly: GCA_046340555.1. GTDB lineage: Bacteria > Bacteroidota > Bacteroidia > AKYH767-A > OLB10 > JALRAP01. Next base: position 16,994 of record JBKDSL010000119.1, on the reverse strand, counting down.
ATGGGACATAGCTGGATACGATCTCAAAGACGACGGCACTCGGGTTTTATTCACCACAAATGAGGATGGACTCGGAAAGGTGTACTTGATGGAAACAAGCAACCTTACTTGGCAGCCTATTACTGCACTTCCAAAAGGTCAGATAGGAGGTGCCGCATGGAGGCCGCGCAGCGAGGACTTTGTTTTCGGGTTTTCGTCCGCTAGCAATAATTCAGATATCTACACGTATTCCTTCGAGAGCTTTCAAGTAGAGCGTTGGACTGAGAGTGAATTGGGAGGAATGGTGGCATCCAATCTTCAGGATGAAGAATTGGTCCGCTGGAAAAGTTTCGATGGTTTAGAGATATCGGGTTTTCTTTATCGGCCGAATCCGAAGTTCACCGGCAAAAGGCCGGTCATCATCAATATACATGGTGGTCCGGAAGGCCAATCGCGTCCAGGATTCCAAGGTAGAAACAATTATTTTCTGGAGGAGTTGGGGGTTGCCATCATTTACCCTAACGTACGCGGCTCTACCGGTTATGGAAAGAAGTTCGTAGCTATGGACAACGGTTTTTTGAGAGAAAACTCGGTAAAAGACATTGGCGCTTTGTTGGATTGGATTGCAACGCAACCTGACCTAGACAAAGACCGCATCATGGTTACAGGTGGAAGCTATGGTGGTTACATGTCGCTGGCCGTTTCAGTGATGTATGCCGAAAAGATTCGCTGTGCGATAGACGTTGTTGGCATTTCCAATTTCGTTACGTTCCTCAAAAACACCGAGGACTATCGTCGTGATTTACGTAGGGTAGAGTACGGCGATGAACGTGATCCCAAGATGAATGCATTCCTCGAGAAGATATCACCAAACAACAACGCATCCTCCATTACCAAGCCCTTGTTCATCGTCCAAGGCGGTAACGATCCGCGTGTCCCTCGCACCGAGGCAGAACAAATGTTCAACACGTTGAATGGTGCCGGAAAAACCGTTTGGTATTTAGAGGCAAAAGACGAGGGTCATGGCTTCCGGAAGAAAAACAATGTGGACTTCCAGTTTTATGCCACAGTCGAATTCATCAAGATGTATTTGATGAAATAACCGATTATCAAAGCAGGTAATCAGTTAGCCCTTTAACAGCCTAAGGAATACCTTTCCATCGATTGACCGAACAAAATAAACACCGCTTTCCCATGTAGAGGTGTTAATCAATGTTGGCATTCCGCCTACCAATGAAATATTGTCTAGGATGACTCTGCCGGTTACATCTGTAATTTGAGCAATTGATTTCAAGCCTGCGGGAATAGCAAGCGAAAGTTGGTCATTGAATGGGATAGGAGATGCCGATATTGTTGAATTGGATAGCTCTCCCATACCGGTGTTTATTCCTGTAACGGTAACACATACCGATGTGTCACTGCATCCGCCTTGGGTTAGCACCACCGCATATTGTCCGTTGGCCGTAGCTGTGAAGAACTGGTTTACCGCTCCTGGAACAGGAGCACCGGTAGTACAGTTGATCCATTGGTACGGACCATTGGGCTGTTGAGCGATCAAGGTGGGTCCGGATTGGCTAACTGCTGTGTTGAACGATGGCGAAGTCAAGGTCAATTGAACTATGGAGTCACAACCAGAGGCCCCCGCGAAAGTTTCAAAATAGGTTCCAGGTGCCGAAATCGTTTGTCCACCGAACTGATAGGTGGTTCCAGGACAAAGCACGGCACTGATGGCGGTTGAGCTCGTGGTTACGCCTTGCACAAAATTGGAGGTGCTGCCGTTTAGTGCCATGCTGTTGAATACTCCATTGATATGACTAGTGGCATCTGTTAGGTTGGTGATGGCCGAGTTGTTGCCGGCTGCGATGCCTTGATTGCATTTGTAGTACAGTTGCAAATTGGCCGAGGTTGGGTTAATCCCTGAAGTATAGATGCAATCAATTTCCTGCTGACTCAGCGTTTTGTTCCACAAACTGATTTCATCCAACTTGCCATTCATGAAAAACGGAGCATTGGTAAAAGGGGCTTTTCCGATAAAGAATGGATTTACCGTGCTGGAAATGTTTCCATTTGCAGCTGACGAAATTACTTGGACACCATTTTGGTATAATACTAGGTTAGAACCGTCGTATGTCAATACAAAATGCTGCCATGTGTTCACTTGCAAACCAGTATAGACCATGGTGTACGGAGTTCCAAAGCTGTTTCTAAACCGTGCCTCCACATCAGTAGCACTAAGTTGCAACAGATAGAAATCGCCGGAAAGGTCGTCGCGGAAACCTCCGAAACCATCGAAATCCGGATATGCAGGAAAATTGTTTGCGGGATAAACCCACATGCTCATCGAAATGTTGCTGCTGTTTGCGATCAGGTTTGAGGCGGCAGGCGCTTCTACGAAATCATCGATATTGTCGAAGGACAGGGCATTGCTGTTTGCGGTTTGGACCACAGGAGTCACATTGAAGTTCAGCGTGGAATTGGCCGAATTTCCCGTAGGTGAGCAAGGTGCAGGTAGCGTTCCGGCTTCCAAAGTGAAGTTAAGCGTATAGCTTCCGGCTGGCAATGGTGGCACCACCACCGTATCGTTTACATTGCATATGGTGGTGAGCAATCCCATGCAATGAAGGGCAGTCACATTCAACTGGCTTCCAAGTTGCGAAACGGTAAAGGTTTTATCATCGCATCCCGAGCTCGGCAAATATCCGGTAGCGATGATGCGTATGGTGTCGTTGCCATCAGGGTTCTGTGGTAAAATGCTAACGGATTGGATGAATTGGGCCGATACGGCATGTCCCATTAGGGAAAATGCGAGCAGTGTAAAGAATTGTTTCATGTTTTTTTGTGTGATGATACAAATATACTTTTTTGACCCGAAAAGATGGTTTGGTATTTTCCAAGGGATATTGGTAATTTTCCAACTACTATTGCCATGAATATCAAGCCAGCTCTAAAATCCTACGACCTTACCATGATTGTGGTAGGCTTGGTCATAGGCATGGGCATATTCAGAACCCCTGCTGAGGGGGCATCCAAAGCAGGTACCTTCGAAGTGTTTTTTGCTGCTTGGATTGTTGGTGCCGTGGTTAGTATGCTCGGGGCTATGACATTTGCTGAAATCGGGGTGCGGCACCCTGTTGCTGGAGGGTTTTATGGGATATTCTCGATATGTTACCATCCGGCTTTTGCATTTATGGTCAACTGGATTATTGTGATAAGCTATGCTGTTTCAACTGCAGCTTCTGCGAATTAACTGGCGGAATTCCGTTGGCTCCATTGGATGATAGTTTTCATGGACAAATGTTCGCCATACCCATCCGCGCAAGCGACCCTATGGCCTTGCAGAGGAAACTGTTTTTAAATGACAGGATTGAAGTGCCTGTAACCAAACAGGGTTCACGCACATTTATGCGATATTCAATTCAAGCCTTCAACTCACAAGCCGAATTGGATCTTCTTTACAATGCCTTGTATAGAGAGTTGAAGTCCGGGTAATTGGCCTCTCGTTTATAAAAAAACGGGAGCCGATTTAACGACCCCCGTTTCAAAGGAAATATCAGTTTCTATTACCTGATCAGATTAACCGCTCCATTGAACACGTGTTCTTTGCCTCCACGTGTTTTGACAATAATGCGATAGGCATAGGTTCCTTGTGGTGCATCGCCTCCGTCAGGTCCGTTGCCTTTCCAAATATCCAGTTGGTCCTGGCCTGCAAACATCAAACTGCCCCACCTGTCAAAGATTTTCATTTCATAGGAGGCTACATCCAAGTCATATCCAGAGAAGAAGAAGTTGTCGTTTATTCCATCTCCATTCGGTGTGAATGCGTTTGGCACAAAGTATGGAATGATGCTTATAGTCTCGCTATGTGTGTCTTCGCAACCTGCCAGATTGGTTACCGTTAAACGCACATTGAAATCGCCAACTTCATTGAAATAGTGTTCTGTGTTCTGAGTAAGGGCATAAAACCCATCACCGAAATCCCATCTCCAACTTACTGCAAAATCAGAGCGGTCAACAAATTCCACTTTGCCATTGAAAACACCGTTGATGTTAGGAGAAGTCACAAAGTCAGCAACAGGTAACGGGAAGAATACGATATCGATGCTTCCGGTGTTGGATGAAACGCATCCGGCCGGTGTGGTAATGGTCAATGAAATAGGATAAGTTCCTTGGCTCGGATAAAGGTGAGAAGGATTTGAAGCTGAAGAAGTACTGCCGTCACCAAAGGTCCATGCGAATGAAGATCCCGAATCGTAAATGGATGTGTTCGTGAAAACGCCTTTCTGCTCTTTGCATGTAATCAAAGTATCAGCGATGAAAGATACTTCAGGGACCATGTTTACTACCAGGTTTGCCGAAGCAGAAGTGCCAACACATCCGTTTAGATCTGTTACTGTAACCGTATATGGACCACCAGTACCTGTTGTGATGGATGTAGAATTGCTGTTATTCGACCAAGTGTAAGCTACGTATCCGGGAGTGGCATTCAAAACACTGGTTTCGCCATCACAAATAGCAAGGTCCCCACTGATGACAGGTATGGGAAGGGGGTTGACGGTTATTGTAGCAGCGCCGTTCAGTGTGCCGGGGCAATTCGCGTCGGAAACTGAAACGAGCGTGTAAACATTAGTCGAACCAGGTGAAACATTCACAAGTGATGAGTTTGTGCTTGAAATCACCGGCGATGAATTGGTGATTCCGTTCGTCCACACATAGGTGAACGGTGCGGTTCCTGTGAAAGACACATTCAGGTCTGAGTTATCGCCGTAGCAAATGGTATTATCCCCAACAATGGTAGCAGTGGGCAATGTGTAAACCGTTAAGCTTTGGGATGTAGAACCTATGCAGCCGTTGGCATCTGTAACTGTAACCGTGTAAACACCCGCCGTACCTGGAGATATAGAAGCCGATGTTGAACCGTCAGACCACACATAAGAAGCGTAACCGCCCGCATTGAATGAAGCTGTGGTGCCATCGCAAATCGCATTGTTGCCTGAGATCACGGGAACGGGATTGGCATTTATGGTTACCAACTGCGTGGTGGTTCCGATACATCCGTTGACATCAGTAACGGTAACAGTATAAGTTCCTCCCAATGATGGATTGATTGCTGCAGCGCTTGTTCCATCGCTCCATTGATAAGAAACCAATCCTGGAGTGGCGTTTAACGAAGCGCTGAATCCTTGGCATGCTGCAAATGTTCCGCTAATCGAAGGAGTCGGATTGGAGTTTATGGTTACCAATTGAGAAGCAATACCTGTACAGCCATTCGCATCTGTAACGGTTACAGTGTAAAGTCCGGCTGCGCCAGGGTTTATAGTTCCTGAGCTTGCACCGTTGTTCCAAGAGTAAGTGAATCCGGCTGGAGCGCTCAAGGTTGTGGTGTTGCCTTGACAAGCCACGAATGTACCGCTGATGGTAGGTATAGGGTTGCTATTGATGGTTACCAACTGTGAAGTTGAACCATTACATCCATTGACATCGGTTACAGTAACGGTGAATGTACCTGCTGCACTTGGATTGATGGCTGATGTTGTGGCGCCATTGCTCCAAACATAGTTTGTCATTCCCACAGGTGCGTTGAGTGTGGCACTACTGCCTGAACAAACAGCGAAAGTGCCGGTGATTGCCGGTATAGGATTGTTGTTGACAAGGACTGCTTGTGAAGTGGTTCCAGTACAACCGTTGCTGTTGGTTACGGTTACAGTATAGGTTCCGGTAGCATTGGGGTTGATGGTTGCGGATGTAGCCCCGTTGCTCCACTGGTAGGAGGTTAATCCAGTTGTCGCATTAAGCGTTGCACTTGCGCCTTGGCAAACCGTAAATGTACCTACGATGGCAGGAGCCGGGTTGGGATTGATGGTGACCAGCTGAGAAGTGGTTCCGGTGCAACCACTGGCGTTTGTGACGGTAACGGTGTATGTGCCCGAAACCGAAGGATTGATACTGGCCGTTGAAGCTCCATTGCTCCATGAGTAGGTGGATAGGCCTGCAGTTGTATTTAGTGCCGCAGCATTACCCTGACAAGCCACGAACGTACCGCTGATGGTAGGTACAGGGTTGCTGTTGATGGTTACCAACTGTGATGTAGAACCCACGCAGCCGTTGGCATCGGTTACAGTAACGGTGAAAGTGCCTGCAGTACTTGGATTTATGGCTGATGTTGTGACGCCATTACTCCAAACATAGTTTGTCATTCCCGCAGGTGCGTTGAGTGTGGCACTACTGCCTGAACAAACAGCGAAAGTGCCGGTGATTACCGGTGTAGGGTTGTTGTTAACGAGGACTGCTTGCGAAGTGGTTCCGGTACAACCGTTGCTGTTGGTTACGGTTACAGTATAGGTTCCAGTGGCATTGGGGTTGATGGTTGCGGATGTAGCACCGTTGCTCCACTGGTAGGAGGTTAGTCCAGCTGTTGCATTCAATGTTGCGCTTGTGCCTTGACAAACTGTAAATGTACCGGCAATGGCAGGAGCGGGATTAGGGTTGATGGTGACCAGTTGCGATGTGGTGCCAGTACATCCGTTGATGTTAGTCACTGTCACGGTATAGGTGCCTGCAACGGTTGGATTGATCCCGGATGTTGTGGACCCGTTGCTCCAAGAATATGTGGTAAGTCCTGGAGTTGCATTCAAACTTGCACTAGCTCCTTGGCAAGCGGCGAAAGTTCCGGCAATTGTTGGAGATGGATTCGGATTAATGGTGACTGCTTGAGACGAAGATCCAGAGCATCCGCCAGCTAATGTAACGGTTACGGTATATGTTCCAGTAACGTTAGGAGAAATAGATGCGGATGTGGCTCCGTTGCTCCACACATATGATGCTGCACCTGCTGGAGCGGCATTAAGAGTTGCAGAAGCCCCTTGGCATGCTGAGAAAGTTCCGGATATCACAGGCACAGGGTTGGTATTGATTGTTACAGCTTGTGATGTGGAACCTGTGCAACCGTTTGCATTGGTAACCGTTACCGTGTAGGTTCCTGCAATACTAGGATTGATAGAAGTTGTAGTTGCTCCGTTGCTCCACGAGTAAGAAGTCATACCCGTTGGTGCATTCAAAGTTGCTGTTGAACCTTGACATGCCGCGAATGTGCCGGTAATCACGGGTAATGCATTTGGGTTTATTGTAACTACTTGTGATGTTGTTCCTGTACATCCGCCCGCGCCTGTAACTGTCACAGTATATGTGCCTGGTGTGGTAGGACTGATACTTGAGGTGGATGCGCCGTTGCTCCATTGGTAGGTTGTGAAGCCCGCTGGAGCATTCAGTGTAGCTGATGCGCCTTGACATGCCGCGAAGGTTCCTGAAATCACCGGAACAGGTGTTGGGTTTACTAGCACGTTTGCATTTGCTGTGGCTGTACAGCCGCCATTTGCAGTAACTGTTACAGTGTAATTCCCAGCTTGTGAGACATTAATGCTTTGAGTAGTTGCGCCATTACTCCATATGTACGAGGTTCCCGGAGTGGCTGTAAGGGTTGTGTTAGCGCCATTGCATAAGCTGAGGACACCATTGATGTTGGCGGTTGCTCCGCCTACGGTTACATTTACTGGCGTGGAAGTTGCTGAGCAGTTCGGTCCATTACTTACGGTAACCGTGTAGCTTCCTGCTGCGCTGACATTTATGTTTTGGGTAGTTGCGCCGTTGCTCCACAAATAGGATTGTCCTTGGTTTGCCGAAAGGGTAACGTTTCCGCCAGGACAAAGACTCAATGAGCCCTGTGGTGTAATTGTGGCAGTCGGTGCATTCCAAACTACGTTGATATTAGTGGTGAATGCGAAGCATGACGGCTGCATGAATGTGAATGCTGAAAAGTTCGCAGTGTTTGATCCGGAGGGTTGTTGCACCCAAATGGATTGGGTGGTGGCACCTGTATTCCAGTTGTAGTTGTTGGCGGGACTCAAAGACAATAACACGCTGTCGCCCTGGCAAGCATAAATGGTGGCATTGCTGTTGTATCCAACACCATTTGCCGTAATGGAAATCTGACCAAGTGAGCTAAAGCTTTGCGCTTTCAAAAACACATCCGAGTCGAAAACCCAATCACCTACATCCGCGATGGTTATTTTCATGTGGTATGTTTCGCATGGACGAACACGTGCTTTGGCAAGCAATGGAACAGTATGCCCATCCAAAAAGAAGCTGGTGCCGTTTACGTTGTCCACATAATACTGGCAATTGGTGCAAGGCCCTGATGCAGTTCCTGGAAAAGGACCGCCATTGTTTACGTTGTTGATAGAGACGATGCTGCTGCCTGTGGTTGTGGTGGGTATTACAGCCATGTTCTGTGAGCCGGTTATACCGGGACCACTGATGAAGAAGGCGAACACGTCGTTGAAGTTGGTATTAACGTAATCATTGTACTCTTCTGAGCCGAATATGAATTCGAATTTCACAGAATCGGAAGCAACACTGAAATCAAACTCCAATATGGCTGCATCATTAGTTGTTAGCCCTCCGGGCGCCAAAGGCGCGAGTTGCGCATCTCCAGCAAGGTTATGGCTTGTACTTGCGAAATAACTTGCAGGCGATGTTTGTCCGGAAGCATTACCTGTAGACAACATGATACCAGCAGGAAATCCGAGGCTACAGGTTCCACCGCATGTGAACGTAGCTCTTGCGGCAGGTGATCCAGTCCAGGTAATATTCGTAGCTGTAACACCGGGGCCCAACAGGTTTGCCACCATCTGGGCAGGTGTTGCAGGAGAGAGTGTGAGCTGTGCGAATGAACTAGTCGCAATGAAAGCAGACGCTAAAAACGTGAATAAAAGTCTCTTCATGGATGAATGGAATTTGTCTAACTAAACAAAAATAATCATCCTCTCTACGTATAGCAATGATTTTGTTACAGAAATGCATGTTTTTCAGAGACAAAAGCAACGATTCTCAGCCTTCGCGTTATGATTCGCAAAGACATTGTTGGATGGAGTTTAATGCAATAAGCTAATAAACAGCCATTTAAACGGGTTTTTTGGGAGAATAGAAGTCTTTAAGATAGAATGGTTCAAAATAAGCTACGGATTCAAACCTTTTCTCTTGGAAAAGATTCAACGCCAAAGCATTCATACCTTCAGACGAGGCTTTGAAATCATTGATAAATAGAGTGTTGTGGGTTCGATTCAATATTTTTTCAAACTTTATTGATCCGTCGCCAAAAAATGCAACGGTTTTTTGATTCAAATGTTCTGAAAAGCAATTGGCATCTAAAATCAAGGCTTGTGTCTCTTGAATTGTATCAAGTGTACGGCTGTATAGTGCTGTATAAACCTCAAGTCTCCTCGCGTCAATCATCGGACAATAACTATCCACAGCAACTTGATTATTGGTTGCAAACCATGCTGCCATGGATTCAAGAGTATTGATAGCGATCAAGGGTTTTTCCCAAGCATAGCACAGCCCTTTGGCGGTTGATACGCCTATACGCAATCCGGTGTATGATCCAGGACCTTTACTGACAGCTATGGCATCCAATTCCTCGCCTCGGATTCCAGTTTCTTGAAGCATTGCGATGATGATTGGAACCAAAACGCGAGCATGATTGCGCTCACCATCATCAGATTTAGCAGAGATTGTAACCCCATTTTTTGCAATGGAAACGGAACATCTGTCCGTGGCTGTTTCAATTTGGAGAATTAAGGCCAAGAGTTATTGTTTCTTGTTGAACAGCTCCTCCTTGGAAACCTTTACCACTTTGTCACCGTTGTTCAATGTGCGAGACACCACAGAGTATGGTGCGGTCACAACTTGCTCACCCTCTTTCAACCCTTCTAAAATTTGGATGAATTGGTTGTCTTGTATTGCTGTTTTAACTCTGCGGAATTGAACCGTTCCATCTTCGTTAAGTACGAAAACGCATTCTTGCACTTGTCCAGATGGTTTGGAATCGGTCGTAGTGGCTGCGCGTTCTGTTTGGCGTTTGATCTCTTTCGAGGATGAAACCTGTGATGTATCGCGTGTGGTCACCGCTTGGATAGGAACGGAAACAACGTCATATGCGCGCTTCGTTTGAATTTCCACGGTTGCCGACATACCTGGTCTGAACGGGGAGAAGGAGGGCTTGTCTGCAGGTATCAGATCTGCATAGGACTCTCTGTTGATACGAACCTTGACAGTGAAATTGGTGACTTGGTCTGTACTGATGGCAGTGGCTGCGTTATTGGCGGAATTGGCGATGGAACTCACGACACCCGTGAAGATCCGATTCAAGTATGCATCGATTTCGATTTTTGCCGTATCGCCCAGATTTACCCGGATTATATCGCTTTCACTTACATCAACGCTGACTTCCATTTCGTTCAGGTTGGCAAGCCTTAACACTTCGGTTCCCGCCATCATTTCAGTTCCAACTACACGCTCTCCACGCTCAACACTCAGTTTGGAAATGGTTCCATCAACAGGCGCGAATATCGAGGTTTTATTGAGATTCTCCTTGGATTCAGCCAAAGAGGCCTCAGCGCTTTTGACACCGAATTCGGCGGCAGCGATGCTCTGACGCGCAGCATCTACTTCTGCTTTTGCCACTTCGTAAGCGGAACGAACGGTTTCAAATTCCGAGTCGGATATAACCTTATCGTCGTACAATTTTTTGTTGCGGTTATATGTTAGCTCTGTTTTCTGGAACTGCGACTCAGCCTGTTTGAGCCGTGATTTGGCATTGCCCAGATTGGCTTTTGAGGTGTTAACAGATGCGGCAACGCGATCAAATGCGGAAATATAAATTTCAGGATTGATCTTGGCCAATAAGGCACCTTTCTGAACAACATCGCCTTCCTTAACGATCAGTTCTACCACTTCTCCCGAAACATCCGAGGTGATTTTCACTTCGGTTTCGGGTTGCACTTTACCACTTGCAGTAACCGTTTCCGTAATCGTTTCCCGGGTCACAGGTTCAGCGTTTACACGGATTTGCTCTTCTCCGCCAATCCATCCCGCCTTGCGGGCAACAACCAAAAGAACTACGACTGCTATAATGCCGTAAATCAGAATCCTCTTCGTTTTTTTCGAAGCCATGTTTTTTCAGAATGTAAGGGTTTTACCCAGGTAGAAGTCCAAGACCTTCAACCGGAATATTAAATCGTATTTCGACTGGATCAATTCGGATTCAGCGCGTGATTTGTTGTTTCGGATATTGATGAACTCGATGAAGCTGATGAGTCCGACATCGTATTTCCTTTGCGCATAATTGAACGCCTCGTCTGCGGAATTCCTTGCTTTGGAAGAGGCGTTAAAGCGGTTCATGCCTGCTGTGGCATCCGCATGCGCCTGTACAACGCTCTTGTAAACCTGCTTTCTCGCAAGCTCGTCCTGAAGCATGGCATTCTCCAGGTTCAATCTTGATCTTTGGATGTTTGATTGCACGGACCATCCATTGAACAATGGAATGGAAAGACTGATGCCGACACTCTTGCTTTGATTGTTACGCACCTGCTCATCGAAAGGAATTTCGCCTAGCAATTGAGTGTAACCACCCTCGTTGTAAAATGTCCCAATGGAACTGAAAAGGTTTAAGGAAGGAAACAGGCCGCTCTTGGCTGATGAAAACCCTTTTTGGGCGCTGCTTATACCGTATTCAGATGCTCGGATTTCAGGTAACGTTTTCAGTGATGCAGCATATATCTCTTCCGGCTTCATCATCAAAGAGGATTGTATGGGTATGTCCACTTGTTGTGGAGCGATGCTGAAATCCATGGCATTTTCCAATTCCAACAATTGACTAATGGCAATGTTGGCACTATTCAGTGAGTTTTCCGCATTCACCAATCCAAGCTCCTCTGATGCTAGTGCTGCTTCAGCATCCAACAGGTTCCCTTGTGCCATCATGCCGGTCTCAACCATCTTGGCTGTACGGTTGCGCGTTTCGGTGGCTGCATTAACCCGGTCACGAGCTAGTTTGAGCGATTCCATCGAAAACAACACCTGCAGGTAAGCCGCTGCAACATTCAGCGAAATATCGTTGCTGATTTTAGCGAGGTTTTCCTGACTTTGAAGGTACTCGTATTTGCTTTGGGCAAGGCTATGCTGCAGTCGCAATCCGGCAAATAGGGTGACATTTGACGACAATGAGAAGTTGGTGGTGCGGGTCTCGTTTTCAGTGATGGAGTTTGTGAAAGGATCAACAGACCTTCCGAAAGAGCGCTGGTGCGATGAACTTCCATTCACAGTGGGAAGCATGGTGGTATAGCTTTGGTCGCGGCTAACACGAGCAAGTTCCGATGAGATGGCAGCCTGTTTGATATTGATGTTGTTGGTCCTAGCGTGCATTATGCATTCCTGCAAGGTCCAAAACTTTTGTGCTGAAGCGGCTCCCGAAAAGAAGAACAGAAAAACAATGGACGTTATCAGACGTGAAAGCATGTTGTTTTTGATCGATTTTTTACAAAGATAGTAATTGAGGGTTCAGTCTGCCTCGGCAACCACCTCTGTCACCTCGGACATCATGCTTTTCAGAAGGTTTTCTATTCCTGATTTTAGGGTGAGGGTAGAGGAGGGGCATCCACTACAAGAACCGCGAAGGGCCACTGTAACCACGCCATTTTTGAACGACCGGAATCGAATTTCGCCACCATCTTGGGCAACAGCAGGGCTCACATATTCCTCCAGCAACTGCATAATTCGGGTTTCCAATTCAGGGCTTTCAACTATTATGGTATTGGATACTTCAGCATCGTTGGGTTTCTTGATTATGGGAGAGGATTCAAATGGATTTGAAAGAAAAACCTTTTCGCCCGACATCAGAAATCCGCGAATGTATTCGCGTAAGATGTTAGTGATCTCATACCAGTCTATTTCGCCCTCTTTCGTAACAGTAATGAAGTTGGAGGAAATGAAAACGGATTTTACTCCGGAGAAAGCAAACAAACCCTGTGCTAGTGGGCATATTTGAGCTTCCAATGCATTGGAATATTCCACCGAACCTTCAACCAGAAGCATGCGGCTGGAGACGAATTTCAGTGCTGCCGGGTTCGGCGTGGATTCGGCGTAAACGTTAACAGGTGTGGTCATTTTATATTGAAATTGTGTAAAAATGAACAATCAAAGATCGCTTTGGTTAGTATGTCTTTATATTTTCTGGCTTTGAATTCAGCTTGTCCTGGTTCGATTTTTTCATGAGTCTGGGAGCTAAAATCAGCAATCCTGTGATAACACCCGAAATGAATGTAACCAGCAACACCAATGCCAAACGGGCGCTTTCAATTTTCCAGAAAAACAAATGAATAGGTACGGGATCCGCATTTTGTAATGCAAAAACCATAGCAATTGCCGCAATGATCAATACCCAGGCTAGTTTTCTCATCGGAGTAATAATTGGGTTAATTTTATGGCGCCAAATTAGTCCATTTAGGCCATTTGGAACGCCCTAGCCCTATGAACGAAGCTGATTTGATTTGGAAAGCCGCGAAATCGCTTGATGCGGATTGCCAGTTCCGGTCCGGTTCTGTCGAGGGGCCCTTCGAGGAGCTTGCATTGAGGCTTTTCAGGTATCAGGCGGTTCATGTTCCGGCCTACAGCGAATTCATCCGTCTGTTAAGAGTTGATCCTGATTCAGTGGATGCAATTTCATCCATCCCCTTTTTACCCGTCGAATTTTTCAAAAGCCACAAGGTTCACGATTCAATTTCGGAGCCGATATTGCGTTTTGAAAGCAGTGGAACAACAGGGTCCACGCCTTCCATACACTTTGTGTCGGACCCTCATATTTACGAGGAAAGTTTTATTCATTCGTTCAGGTTTTTTTATGGTGATCCGTCGCAGTATTGCATCCTGGCACTGCTTCCTGGCTACTTGGAGCGTGGTAATTCTTCGCTTGTTTATATGGTCGACAGGCTGATTTCCATGGCTGCACCCGGTAGTGGGTTTTATTTGGATCGATTGAATGATTTGGCAAATGAACTTGTGAGATTGAAAAAGCAGCAACGCACTTGCGTGCTAATTGGGGTTACTTATGCACTGCTTGATTTGTTTGAAAAGCATCCTTTGAACCTGCCTGACCTGTTTATAATTGAGACAGGAGGAATGAAGGGAGTCAGGAAGGAAATGGTGCGGTCCGAACTGCATCAAGTATTAAAGTCGGCTGCTGGAGTGCCGAACATTCACTCTGAATATGGTATGACGGAATTGCTTTCACAAGCCTATTCAGTTGCTGATGGTGTTTTTAAGTCTCCACCTTGGATGAGGGTCTTCGCCCGCACCTTGCATGACCCCCTTGGTGATTTTGTCATAGAAGGGTCAGGATTGGCAAACATTGTGGATTTGGCAAACGTGCACTCTTGTGCTTTCCTTTCAACCAAGGATCTAACCAAAATAAACAAGGATGGAAGCTTTGAAATCCTTGGTCGCATGGATGACAGTGATATCAGGGGCTGCAACCTGATGGTTGTTTAATTAACACAAATTTTTACCTACCTTCGTAGTCATCTGACCATGAGCGATAGAAGAAGAGCGTTTTTGATAACCATTTCTGTATTAACGGGGACTCTGATCTCCGCTTTCATACTGAAAAACAAATACGGGGAACTGAACTCCAATTCCTATTTGTGGTTAGGAACTAACCTGTTTATGTCGGTAGTGCTGATAGCAGGCATTGGCTGGATACTTATTTGGCGCAAAAAGGGTTGATTTGATTTGGGGTCTGTTCTAGACATCCCTACCCAAACTTTTTTTGAATTCGACTTGTTAAATCCATCAAATGATTGGGAAAACAATACTGCTTTGGTGCCGAGAGCCATCTTGGTGTAAGGGAATTTCTCCGAAGCCCTTTGGTGATGCCGTAAACCTCATACCATTGTATTGCGTTGACCCCCGAGAGTCAGAGCTTTTCCCTGATAAACAGCTTTTTAAGCGCTTCAGGCGCGAGTTGTTTTCAGGGATTGAAGTTTTGCGCAACGATTTGATAAGCAGGGGGAGTAATCTGCTTGTTATGAATGGACAGTATGAGAAGGTCGTCCCTTCCATAGCAAGAGTTTTGTGTGCGGATGAGGTAGTTACGTTTAATCATCCAGTCAACCAGCATCGGGTTTTCGAGCATTTAATGGCTCATCGGGAGAACGCCCTTCATGAGGTTGCATTTCAATTAAATATGCATTCAATTTCATTTAGGACGGAACCTCTACCAGTTCTGGATTATGCAACTAATGATCCCGCTTTTCCGCCTTTCCCAAGAATCAACCCGGGCTCTATTCCATCTGAAGCATAACCGTTGATAATTAGAAGGTTTAACTTCTTATTTAGAATTCATCTTAATTTCATTTTGGTCAGATAAACTTGCACCTTGAAAAGAAATATTTCTTTCAAGCTGTTCACTCAAAACTGATTTCAGACATGACACAGATGGAATTCAATATAAGGGTTAGTACACTTCACCAGCCGCTCAAAAACTTTGCATTGAAGTTGACAAGAGATACAGAAAACGCCGCGGATTTGACCCAGGAAACAATTACAAAGGCTTTTTATAACCGCGACAAATTCCGTGAAGGCACCAACATGAAGGCATGGCTTTATACCATCATGAAAAACATTTTCATCAACCAATACAGGAGACAATCTTCGGGGTTGATTGTATCTGATGACACCGAAACGCAGTACTATATCAACTCCCACCCCGGTCGCGACCATAACAAGGGAGAACGTAAGATGATAATGAAGGAGATAACAAGGGCCATTTCATCCTTGTCGAAAAACCTCCGGGTCCCTTTTGAGTTGGCTTTCAAAGGATACAGATACGATGAAATAGCAAATCACATGCAGGTGCCATTGGGAACTGTTAAGATCCGAATCCACAACGCACGTAAAAAGCTCCGGCACATTTTGCGGGACTATGATCCTGCTGCTGGATCATTGTGAAAACAATTCTCAATGGAGTTCATTTCTAGGTTGGTTGTTTGGCAATATTTTAATAGAATTGCAATCTAATAAACAACTAAACCAACCTACTACATGAAAAAAACCTTACTAACAATTGCCGCTACTGTTCTATGTGGTGGTTTGATGGCCCAATCCGTAATTTACGATAGTGGTCCAATTTTTGATTTAGCTGGCGGTGGTTCCGGCGGAGCCAATGCCTCTACGCTTCATGATGGTTTCAGCACTTATGGCGCCGGGCATGCATTTGCCTCAGGTTTTCGTGTTGCTGAGGATATAATTGTGCCTGCAGGAGAAACATGGACAATAGATTCATTGGTTTTCTATGCTTACCAGACTAATTCAGGTAACAACTCTACAATCACTGGTGTGAATGTTCGTATTTGGAGTGGTACTCCCGGTGGATCCAGCACACTCGTTTTTGGAGACTCTACAACTAATGTGATGATTACCTCAGAGTGGGCTGGTGCCTACCGTACAGGTGATTTCACAAGCACTACCTGCGCTCCTGCAACTTGTGTGGCTCGTCCAATCATGCGTAATGCAACCGTAATTGGCACCACTTTGACAGCAGGAACTTACTGGATCGATTGGCAAACGGATGGTTCCTTAGCATCTGGACCTTGGGCCCCTCCAGTAAATCTTGGAGCTGGAAATACAACCACTGGAAATGCCAAGCAATTTGATAACGCTCCCACAATAACGGGTGGTGGCGCGAATCCAAATTATCTCACGTGGGTTGATTTATTGGATGGCGGAACTTTAACACCTCAAGGTCTCCCAATTTTAGTTGTAGGATCGGTTGTGACCGGAGTGAATGAACTTAATGATAACCGTAACGTAAGTGTGTTTCCAAATCCTATTGCAACAAAAGCCACCGTCTCCATCAGTGGAACTTTGAATGAAAAATTTACTTTCGTTGTTTTTGACATGATTGGTAACAAGGTTCGTGAGTACAACAACCTTTCAGCTGGTTCGTTCACATTCGATCGTGAAGGTTTGCAAAACGGTGTTTACATTTACGAGGTTCGTGGCAACGATAACTCTGTTCAAAACGGAAAGATTGTGCTGAACTAAACATCGCTAAGAAGAAAGCGCAAAAAAAATCCGGAGTTGTCACTCCGGATTTTGTTATTCCTAGTGATTCAATATTCATCTTC
>JBKDSL010000118.1:0-3717 GCA_046340555.1 Bacteroidota bacterium | reverse complement strand
GGTGCTAAGAAACTCAGGAGGCTTGGGACCTTTGTTCATGTCAATCATGCGTTGCCACACCTTAGGTGCTTCAGCGGGGTCGTAGCCTGCCATAGCCATAAAAACCATACCCAATTTATCAGCCTCCGTTTCGTGTAAACGAGAAAAAGGTAGAATTGCTCCAACTTGCACCCCAACTCCATAAGCAGTATTGAAAATCGCCCTTGTTTCATCAGGTTTGTTTGAAAGTGCTACATCCAAAGCAACTGCTCCCGTTTGGGCGACAAGCATTTGACTCATCCGCTCATTTCCATGCCTGGCTATAGCATGAGCAATTTCATGGCCCATAACAAAGGCGAGTCCAACCTCATCCCTGGTAACAGGCAACAGTCCCGAATAAACCACCACCTTGCCTCCGGGCATACACCAAGCGTTGACATCTTTTGAATTAACAAGTTTGAATTCCCATTTGAAACCCTTGACTCGATCGCCCATCTTATTCTGAGCCATAAACCGGTTTACTGCGCTTGATATCTTACCACCTACCTTGGTAACCAAGGCCGCATTTGCGTCGTTGGATGATACAGGAGGGTTCTTATCCAAAAACTCCTTATAACCACTCAAGCTCATTCCAATTAGCTGACTTTCAGGAATCAAGTTCATCTGCTTACGGTTGGTAATTGGCACCTTAGTGCAAGCGACCATAAGCATGGTCAAAAAAATAATTGCGATCTTACGCTTCATAGTTTCATTTGATTGCGATTACTTTTCGCTTATCGGAAAAGACTTTGGTCGGTTACCACTTCTACAGAAGTTACTTTGAGAGGATATCCGGCGACCTCCTCATCCTCCGCTAGAATTTCTGGAGGCAAAGTGGCCCGAAGTGCATCTGAATAGCTCATGGGTGAAATCCTGCCTTCCATCAAACTCAACCTGAGTGGTTCGGCCTCTGATTTATCGGTGACAATGCTGATGAACATATTTCCCGTTTGCCAATGACTTTGAATGGCATTATTCACGTCATCCAATGTCAGCCGCTCTAATATCGCATCAAGATCAGCTATATAATCGATGCGACCATAAAACTTACTATCCATTAAGAAACCCAATTGTTTCGAAGGGGTTTGCACATACAGTTTGGTGTAGGAACGTAAAAAGTCGCGTGTCAATTCAAAGTCCTCGTTAGTGATTCCCTTTTCAACCATGATTTGTAACTCCCGCAAGGCCATGCGAAGCGCAAAATGAGCATGTCCAACGGTGATATCCTTCAGTTCGGGATACTGCGATTTCAATGCCGCAGCAGTTTGCACAGGTCGAAGCCAAACACTGAAATAATTTGATTTACGAGGAAAACCTGGTTGTGGCAACATGTTGGAGCCACCATTATCATACCATTCGATATATGAATAATCGCCATAGTTCATGGAACGCTGCTCACGAATTTTTTGATATAGCCTGGAATAGCTTTTACGATGCTCACCCAACCAGGAGTTGGCCACCATCAAAGCAGCGAACTCGTCATTGGAGCGATTCAGGTTCAATGGGAAACCTGTAAAAACCGCTGAACCCAAGGTGTTGGATTTGGTTACGATTTCAACCTGAATGCCTTTAGGGGTTCGAGGCGCTACTGGAGGAACGGGTGCAGGGGATTGGCTAGGTAATTTACCCATTACATCCTGTAGCTTGATAACATAAGGGTCAGAATAGGCACCAGCAATACCCAACATCAAGTTACCACTGGTAAACTGCTTTTTGAAATGGCTCACCACATCTTCCAAGGTGATGGATGACACGCCGCTTGAAGTACCGCCAACAGGATGCGCATAGCGTGTATCCCTAAAAAGCAATGCTTCCAATGCGAACTTGCTTAAATCCTCATCGGAAGAAGAGCGAATCACCTCATTCACATAATTCTCTTGGTTGGATTTGATTCGTTTGAAATCAGATTCGGCGAAAGTGGGTCTTACCACCAGTCCGGTCATGATGGGGAAAATGGCCTCCGCATGATCCTTGTGAAATTCGAATGTGAATACCGTCACTTCCTTATCCACGGAAACGCCCCAACGGGAGGCCCATGGATAGGTCATGGACTTAATGTCACTGGAAGTATACTTGTCAGTACCTCCCTCCGACATCAGCGAAGCGGTTAGTTGTGTGATTCCCTCCTTGCCCACGGGGTCGCTCATACTGCCGTTCTTGAACATCATCTTAACGACAATCTTGTCTGACTTGGGATTAGAAAGTGTAACGGTCTCTATTTGCTGAGCCATTACAGACATGGAAACAGCTATTAAAAGCAATAAGGACAAATATATTTTTTTCATCTGGGTCGGAATTTTAGAACAATCAGTCGAGTACTGGATTATCGGTTGGGCTAATGGTACCGATGGTCATGCCATTCTGCACAAGGTACTTTTTAGCCACCCTTTGAATGTCTTCAGCGGTTACCTCATCCATGATCTTATAGGAGGCATTGATCGTAGCGGGATCGCCCGTTAACCACGTATAAAGACCAACGGCATTGGCGATGGCATCCGGATTGTCCATGGAAAGCGAAAATGAATATCGAATGCGCTCTTTGGCCTGCTTCAAATCAAATTCGGAAACGGGATTTTTTTTGAAGGACTCAACGGCATCCAGCATTGATTTTTTGACGGATGCAAAATGGTCAGCGGAGGTTAAGGATCCACTCAAACTGAACAGATAGGGATCGCGGGTCGGGTAAATGCCACCGTTCAGGCTGCGTGCCTTACGATCCTGCATCACTAATTGCTTGTATAGGTCGGAGCGCTCGGAGGTCATTAGTTGGCCCAATATGGCCAAAGCCTGGTAATCGTTGTTTTCGACTGAAAAGGCAGGTCCACGAAATTTAATATCCAAATATGGTGGAAACTTTTCCGCTTTCACATTGACTTTTCGCATTTCCGCAGGGGCTGGTTCTGCAGGGATTTTCTGAGTGAAGGTTCCTGGCTTCCATGAGCCGAAATATTTGTCGGCAAGGCCGTTTACCAGACCGGGCTCAACATCACCGATGACGATGATAGTGCAGTATTCGGGACGGTAATACCGATCAAAAAACTTCAATGAGAAATCATATTGATCGGGCATGGCAACGATGTCCTCGTAAAAACCCATCGTGGTGTGCTTGTAGGTGTGTTTATCGAAGGCTGTATTATTGACCGCTTCGTACAACCGTGTGTAGGGAGATGCATTGTTTTTGGTGTATTCGCCTTTGACAGCACCCGCCTCCGTCTTAAAATCCTGTACGGAATATTTCAGATTCATAAAACGGTCAGCTTCCAACTCGAACATTTTTTCGAGGTGTTTTGCACTACCAGTCATGTGATAAACCGTACGATCTAGAGAAGTGTTGGCATTGGCGGAAGCGCCTGTGGCTTTGAGCGCCTCTGAATAAAGCTCCTTGCTGTACTTTTCGGTTCCCCTAAACATCATGTGCTCAAAGAAGTGTGCGAAACCGGTTTTACCCTGCTCCACCTCATCCCTCGAACCTACCCTCACCACGATGTGAAAGGAAGCGATTCCCGGACTCGGGTAGCTGACGGTAACCACATTCAAGCCGTTGGGTAAACGTTTTTGTACAATAGGATATGGCAGGATTTTTTGGGCAACGGCTGGTAACGCCACGGCTACACAGCACCACAACAAAATGAATTTTCTCATCGAATGAATAGTTGTTTGATACAAGTGCAATAGTTAAAAGGTTTAGGTCAGCATGCC
>JBKDSL010000117.1:0-2201 GCA_046340555.1 Bacteroidota bacterium | reverse complement strand
GTGTTTTCATGCAGTGTTGATGAATGGCTGCTTGAGTCCCTCAAAAGTTCCGGTAAAACGCCCGGATCTTGTTACCCACTTGCTCGTGTATGGGTTTGCAGAATTCGATGATCAGATCTTGCGGAGGCGGAGGCATCATCTCTTTGTTTTTCGACAGATCCAGCTGTGCCGTTGTCAAGGCTCGGCTGTCGCCGTTGTAATAGCCCCATTCGCAAAACCAATTGAATGTGCCTGGAAACTTCTCGTTGGTGATGGTGGCTCTGGTTTTGGGGTCGAGCACTTTGAAGTCGAGGAGGCCCGACGAAATCACCTTTTTGTTGAATTGTCGGAATTCGGCGGTTACGGTAGCGTAGATGGGCTTACCGGTGCTGTCTTTCGCAATTTCAACGGAATCTTTTTTGCATGGCAGCACCGTTTCCTTCATCAACATTTGTCCGATTACAAAATCATCAAAGCTCAATCGGATCACTTGGTCGGCGGTTTTCAAACCTGCCGCTTCCATTTCTCCAGGAAGGTAAAAACGCACAAACTCGTTGGGTTGCATTTTCTTTAAGGACTCACGAATCTTGTTTTCGAAAAACTCGTTGCTCAACTTTAGGGCGTTTGAATGCATGGGTATCGGTTCAAGCAAGACTTTCAATGTGGCTTTGAAACGGGCTTCGTCGATTTGTTCTGATACGTCCTTGAAGTTAGGTATGATGCGTTGACAAGCCACGAAATGGCCAAATGCTTCCTTCGCTTTTTGCCTGGATGGACTTTGCATGCATTTCACGCCCAGCGCGTATCTCGCCTCTGCCGCTTTGGTGCGGGCGTCTTCCAATTCTTTGTTTACAGTGGTTGGGTTTGGAACGATTTTACGACAGGAGGGGCACCTCTTGATTTCATCGGCTAACATATTCAGCTGTGCATATTCCTCCATCAAGCGCTCCCATTTGAGCGGGTCGTTGGATTCTACTGCGTTTTTCACGTTGGTCAGATGCGCATCTTTGGCATATGGGTATGCAATTTTCAAAGTTTGCGAGGCCTTCGAATTGCCAGGATCCTGTCGTAATCTTTTCACGGATGTAAGCACGGCTTCATCATACTGTCCGTTTTCCAATAGTCTTTTTCCGCTGCTGCAAGCGGATAGGATGATGGATGCGATTAGGGTTAAGATGGCGAGGTGCTTCAGCATAGCATTTGGATTTCAAGGCGAAATTACAAAAAGCGTGCCCTTGGAGGAAAGCGGCAGCTGGGTCAAATGAAAATGATGGCTATTGAACGTGGAATTAATCGCTACTTAAACCTCCTGAAGTTACCCGTCGCAAATGAATATCTCGCTGTGGTTACCGGGTCTGTGGTTGGCTTCAATTCATACCATGGACTGATACTCGAATTGTAAGGATTGGTTACAATATGGATAGACTGAGCAGGCATGTAACTTTCAGCTAAAAGATAGATGTTTTTGCCATTCGCGTTTTGGGCATGGCCTACGATGATCACTACATGTCCTGGGCTGCCAGGTGTTATCAGTATGTCCCCCGGCTCCAAGGTTTCATCGGTGCCTAGCCTTCGTGTTTCCTTATCTAGAGAAATGGTTCCTGCGTAGGTAAACACCAGATTGAGATATTTCCTGAAGTTTGCATACGAGCGATCCAGGGTAGCTGTTTTAGAAAACCGCACATTGTTTCCTGTAATGGATGGTCGTACGCCATCTCGATAATCCTCCCAACGGCACAAATCACCGCTGGTGAAATGAAAGGCAATCTCACTTTGTCGGTTGTGATGCCATAAATACTCGGCCCTCAAGCGGATAACGGCATCGGCACATTGTTGCAAATTTTTGTCGCCCACATCAATATCCAATACTGCAGCATGCTCAGACTGATTGTCAATAGGAGTGCCTGTATAATCTAGAATTTGACTACCGCTGGGTTTCAGTTTTAAGTTTTGAAGAAATTGGCCCATCGACCCTTCTTCCTCTTCCACCCAGTTGAAGCCATCAGGGGGCTGTATACGGGATTTAATCTCGGAGCCGTCGGGGTTGGTATTGAGTTCTTGAGGTAGGTTGTTTGAAATAGTTAGTGAGTTCTCAATTAAATTAGATGAGCCATCCGTAACTGAGCTATCTGAGCTATCCGAGTTGCACCCACATAAAATAAAAAAACAATAAATAAAAAAATAATAGATAATTACAAATATTTGATGCGCTGAAGGCAATT
>JBKDSL010000116.1:0-6920 GCA_046340555.1 Bacteroidota bacterium | reverse complement strand
GGGTTGCGGAACGGGCATTTTGGCGATTTTGGCATCCAAATTGGGGGCAACCAATATCCTTGCGGTTGATATTGACCCAAATTCTGTCGAGAATACCACTGTAAATTGCCTTGCAAATGACGTTCACAATGTCGTTTCCATAGAAGGCACTATGCAGAATATTGAGGACAATGATTATGATGTCGTTTTAGCAAATATCAACCGAAATATTATTTTGAATGATTTGCCGTTATATCAAAAATGCATGAAGCCTGATGCCTTGCTTTTTACGAGCGGTTATTACTTTGAGGAATTGCAAATGATTGAAGGCAAGGCATCCGAATCGGGCTTGATATTAATCGACCATTCTGTTATGGATCGTTGGTGTTGTGCTGTTTTCAAATGCATTTCCAATAAAAAATAAGACTGATTTTATTCATGGGTAAATTAAAATGCATACTCTCGCTGGTTTTATTACTCTCTGTGGTATTACCATCCAATGGACAAACTCCAAAGAGCTTCACGCATCAAACGGACAAGTTTTTGGAGGAGATGGAAGCCTTTTTGGCTCTCACCAACAAGAAAGACGCGGAGGATTTAATCGAGAAGTTCGAGCCGGTTTGGAAAGGTGCAGCCTTCAATAACGAACAGCGAGAAAGGATTTACTTCACAGCTGATGCCATGCTGAAAAAAAGGCTCAAACCATTTCCTGATTTTGTCAATTACATCAATACCTTGACGGTTTTTACGCAATCGGGCCAGGGGCAAAAAAGCTTTGATGCATGGCATAACGGAATCGATAACTGCCTGAGTGGATCTTCTCGGAACTTCAGCGCTTACTTGTCGATTTGCAGCGGGCTTTTCCAAGGTGGATACATCTACGATTCGCCGGCAGTAAAATGGCGTTCCTCTACCATGGATTATACGTTTTCACAAGACACCATACCCAAAGTGATTTTCCCCCAATTTGATTTGGTTTATATTTCCAAAGGTGATAGCGCCCGAATTGTAGGAACTACGGGTGTTTTTTATCCTACGTTAAAGAAGTTTATTGGTAAAGGAGGGCGTGTTACATGGGAACGAGCAGGACTACCCAAGGATCAGGTTTATGCGGATCTAGCAGGCTTTACAATTGATGTGTCTGGTTCCGACTATGAAGCCGATTCGGTTACATTCTATAACAAACAGGTGTTTCAACAGACATTAGTGGGCAAATTGAACGACAAGCTTCTGGCTAATGCTGATTCTTCTAGTTCCACTTATCCAAGGTTCAGGTCATATGACACCAATCTTGAAATAAAGGAATTGATAAAAGATGCCAGTTACAAAGGTGGTTTTTCAATGCATGGCTCCAAGATGATAGGTTCTGGAACACGTAGCAATCCTGCGTCACTCGTCTTCAATCGAAACAATGCTCCGTTTTTGGTGGCATTGGCGCAAAGTTTTGTCATCAGACGTGAAAGGGTGATCACAGACAATGCCACTGTTACCTTTTATTTCGATAAGGACTCGATGTATCATCCTGGTGTAGGAATGAAGTACATAAATGAAATCAAAACTGTTACCATAACTCGGCCATCGGAACGTACAATAGGCACGCCTTTTGTCAGCTCGTTTCATAATGTCGATATGTACTTCGATGTTCTTACATGGAAGGTTGATGATCCGATTATAGACCTCAAAATGACCACTCAAGGGGAAGAGGTGAAAATGGTGTTGGAATCAAAGGGGTATTTCAGAGCGGAACGGTATCAGCGAATTCAAGGCATAGCCGATATCAATCCATTGTTTCTTATTAAACAATTTGCTGAAACTATACAAAGTCGTGATATCAGCGTAAACGATTACGCCGCACATCGAAAGATGAACGATACCCAAATCAGAAGCCTGTTCATGTCGCTTAGTTCACAAGGATTCCTCACATATAATTCTAACACCGATAGAGCCATAATCAAGGATAAGCTCTATTACTACATCAGTGCAAACTCGGGTAAATCGGATTATGATATTCTGGAGTTCGGGTCTCAAATAACAGCCCGTTCCAACGCCACCATCAATCTGCTGAATTACGATATCAACATGCAAGGAGTACCGCGTGTAATGCTTAGCGATACCCAGCGTGTATATGTAGAGCCCGCCGACCAGCAGCTTACATTAAAGAAAAACCGGGACTTCACATTCAACGGCAGAGTGCGTGCTGGTCGATTTGATTTCCGTGGAAGGGAGTTCACTTTCTTATACAACGATTTTAAGATTTTGTTGAAAAACGTGGATTCCTTAGCCATGCGCATTCCGGGTTCCCAGCCCAATGAAAATGGTCAGGTTCCCAATGTAGCATTGCAAAGTGCGTTGCAAAACCTCACAGGTTATTTGGAGATCGACAGGCCTGAAAACAAATCCTCCATTAAGAAAAGTCCAGATTACCCTAGATTCACCAGCGAAGGACCTGGATATGTTTATTATGACAAGCCATCAATTCACAATGGAGTTTATGCACGTGACAAGTTCTATTTTCAAGTAAATCCTTTCACGCTCGACAGTTTGGATAACTTTGATGCAGGAGGACTGTCCTTCCAAGGGAAATTGGTCTCAGCAGGTATTTTCCCCGACATTCAGGAGACGCTCTCTATACAGGAGGATCTGTCATTGGGCTTCAGGCAAGATCTTCAGCCAGCCGGCCTCTCGGCATACGGTGGAAAGGGGCAGTATTATGAGAAGATACGATTGGACAACCAAGGTTTGACAGGAGCAGGGGCCATCAAATACTTGACATCCACATCCACATCTGAATCCTATAAATTTTTCCCTGACTCCACCTCGGCTACTGGGGTTCAATTTGACCTTGCAAAAGGTACTGCTGGAGGTGTGATTTTCCCTCCCGGCAAGGGAAGCCAAGTAGATATGAACTGGCGACCAGCTCTTGATAATATGCTGCTTACCAAAACCAGTTCTGATTTCATCGTTTATGATGGACAAGTAAAACAGGATGGCAAGCTTATTCTGACTGCCCAAGGTTTAACCGGCAATGGAAAAGCCTCTTTCGACAGAGCCGCTTTGGTTTCAAAACTGATTAAATATGATGAGACGGTATTTTCTGCTGACACAAGTGATTTTGTATTGGATTCTGAGGATCCGGGCCGGCCGGCTTTGGCAACCACAAACATGAAGTCATATGTGGATCTAAAGAACAGATACGGCGATTTCATTTCAAATGGTTTGGGATCTTACGTCACCTTCCCTTATAACCAATACAAATGTTTCATTGATCGCTTCAGATGGTTGATGGATGAGAAGAATGTCATGTTTGAAGACAAAACCGCATCCAAGGGCAGCAAGATGGGTATTCCTGGAGCGGAGTTTATTTCCATAGATCCCGCACAGGATTCCTTGCGATGGTATGCAGAAGAAGCGGTTTACAGTTTAGCGGATTATATTATTCGAGCTTCAGGTGTTAGAGAAATTGCTGTGGCTGATGCCAAAGTCTACCCAGATAGTTCCAAGCTGATTGTTGGAACAGATGCCCTTATACAACCATTGAAACAAGCCAAGGTTATCGCAGATACTGCTTCAAAGTACCATGTCATTTCTGACGCTACTATTCGCATAAAAGCCCGAAGGAATTATTCTGGTGATGGAAGTTATGAGTATGTGGATCAACTCAAAACGAAGCACATTTTGAAGCTTACGAATATCGGAGTGGATACCGCTTACAAGACTTTTGCTGATGGGGAAGTGGCCGAACAATTGAACTTTCAATTAAGTCCTAATATCCAGTACAAAGGTAAAATGCGGATTTATGCTCCAAGGCCAGGACCGTTTTTCACAGGTTTTGCGAGGGCCAATCATGGCTGTGAATCGTTAACCAAATACTGGTTCTCGTTTGCCTCCGAAATCGATCCGCGAGGAGTGAAGGTGCCTGTTAAAGCGCCCAAAAACGAGAATGGAGAACCCCTCCACAGCACTATCAGTTTTAGTCGTGATTCCGCAAACGTTTATGGTGCATTCCTTTCAGGAAAAACATCCGCGGCTGACAAGGATATCATATCTGCTGAAGGTTTATTGATGTTTGATAGTCAAACCAATCATTTCCGAATATTGCCAGACACATCCGTTGAGTTAAAGTCGAGTCGTAAAGAAGACCAGGATTCAAAGCCCTCCGTGAATACATTTTCGCTTAGTAACGACGATTGCTCATTTACTGGAACCGGTAAGATTGACCTAGGAAGCAGTTTTGGGCAGTTCAAGATGAATGCAGCAGGTGAGGCTAAATACAGTCCGGTTGAAGACACCCTCCGCCTCGATATGATGGTTGGGTTGGACTTCTTCTTCAGTAATGATGCGCTGAAGGAGATGACGGATTTGATTTTGTCATTTTCCAACCTTCCTGCTACAAACGACAATCGGGCTGTTTTCAAAAACGGTATTCGAGTATATCTGGATGATAAGAAGGCAGCCAAATTCATTGAGGAGAACGAGATGTATGGTGCGCCCAAGCGGTTGCCAGATGAGCTCTCTTCTTCCATATTCCTAACGGATATCAAGTTGAAGTGGGTGAAGGAGACATTGTCTTTCAGGTCTGTTGGTGATATCGGTGTTGGATATATAGGTAAGACACCTGTTAATCGCATGATGAAAGGTTATTTTGAGATCATCAGGCGGAGATCCGGGGATGCATTCCATTTGTTTTTAGAGTTGGATGGTAATACTTGGTTTTACTTCAATTACACACCCGGAGTTATGCAGGCCATTTCATCCAGCATTAAGTTCAACGATATCATTACCAACGCCAAGCCTGAAAAGCGTGTGGCAGACGAGAAAGGTGGTAAGCCACCTTATCAGTATCTGCTTTCCACGGAGCGTAAAAAACATGAATTCATACGCCGAATCGAAAATCGTGACTAATATTAAATTCTTGTTTTTGACTATTTTTGACACACTATGGTTTATAGTTTAGAGCACGTTGGTTATGTGGTTTTGGCCTATTTGATTGGGTCTGTTCCTTCTGCCGTATGGATTGGAAAGGCCTTTTATGGTATTGATGTTCGTGAGCATGGAAGTGGCAACGCAGGTGCCACTAATGTTTTCAGGGTATTGGGTAAAGGGCCAGGCGTCGTAGTGCTGTTAATGGATATATTCAAAGGTTATTTGGCGCTTCAATTGGCCTTTGTGTCTGGTGAATATTTGCCATCTTCCCAGCAATATGTCAATTTTAAGCTTATCATGGGCGTTGCTTCCTTGACAGGACATATTTTTCCGGTCTTCGCCGGATTTCGGGGAGGGAAAGGTGTGGCCATCATGCTCGGTATCTTGATTGGATTGAATCCTATGGCAGCCTTGATTTGCTCAACGGTTTTTCTGCTCGTTTTCTTGTTATCAGGATTCGTATCACTTGGATCCCTATCCGCCGCGTTAGCCTATCCTTTTGTGATGATGCTGGTAATGGGTGAGACAATTCCATCCGTCAATATATTTTCCATGGCTGTATGTGTTTTGGTGTTCGTGACCCATCAAAAGAACATCGAGCGCCTGCTCAGCGGCACGGAATCCAAGGTTTTGGCGCTCAGGAAAAAGCCTTCTGGCGAATAATTCACTTTCTGATTTCCTTACTCGGTTTGCTATTTTTGTGATATGAATTCGCTAAGACTTAAGATCTGCAACGCAAAGCCACTCGAAGAGGAGGACGTTGCAGTTGATGTCGAAGAGGCACCTTCGCACCACTTGGTTGTATTCAATGACGATGTAAACACCTTCGCCTTTGTGATCGAATCGCTGATGAAAGTTTGTCGTCACGACCGACAGCAGGCAGAGCAATGCTCAATCATCATACACTACAAGGGCAAATGCTCTGTAAAGGAGGGTGATTTTGATGAACTGCGTCCGATGTGCGAGGCCTTATTGGATCGCGGTATCAGTGCGACCATTGATTAAGTGCGACTTGAGGTTTTGACTCAAGGCAACTGCTTCTTCTTTCCTCCAGCGCTGGCTTTGATTTGCGAAATATCACTTTGCAGTTGCATCACCAATTTGCTCAATTGGTCTTGTGTGGATTCCGGTCCTGGTAGGTCGCTGCTGATATAATTGATGAATTTCCACATTTCCACCACCTCGTTCACCGGAACCTCGTAAGGTTCGTATGCGGCATTCAGAGATCTTAAAAGGAAATTCTTGTGCTTACGGAGCTGGTTGTATACAACCTTGAAAACAAGCCCGTCTTCACGAGTCACCACTATGTATGCGCTTCCATCCTTCACATCCCGCCAATCATGTACGAATTCAGCGATGATCCAGGATCCATGTGGTATTGGTAGCATAGAGTCGCCGTCTATTTGAAACGCACGGTACTTCCGCTCCCTCGAAAGGAATGGAAGTTGAAAAACGGGGAGTTTATTGATGTATTCTGGGTCGTTGTACCCTGCTGTATATCCTGCCTTGGCTTTCAAAGGCACTACTTCGATATTCTCTTCGTTGTCGGCATTCACCGTTGAGGTAAGGATGCGAAGTTTGGCGCCTGTTACATATACATCATAACCGCGTTCTAATTCCGAGAGCTGACTTTCTGATAGTGAGGTCAGGTCTACTTTCACCAAGGTGTCTATTGATACTTTGAAGTATTTCGAGAATCCTATGAGTGCTTCGATAGTCGGGTTTACCACGATGCCGTTTTCATAGCTGTTTAGCGTTGAGCGGCTGAAGCCGAGTTCGCCTGCCACGACATCTTGTGTGCGGTTTCTTCTTTTACGGAGCAGTTTGATGTTGCCTGGGAAATACATGTCGACCTGGTTTTGATTTCGGCTCAAATATAATGATTGTAATTAAATCTACAAAATGATTGTAAAAATATCAAAAATGATTTTAGCCAACTGGTGATTTCGATGCGAGACGCCGAACATGCCTATGCTTATCCATAAAAAAAGAGGCAACCCGAATGGATTGCCTCTTTC
>JBKDSL010000115.1:0-10077 GCA_046340555.1 Bacteroidota bacterium | reverse complement strand
AAACTCAAAAACAAAGAAATCGCTTTCGCAGGTATTGTAACCAGTGCCGAACATCGGATGACCAAAACCGGGAAACCATTTGGCGTCATGTTCATCGAGGATTTTTCAGGTTCTTTTGAATTGGCGATTTTCGGCGATGATTATCTGAAGCACCGGAATTTCATGGAGAAGGAGTATTTCTTGTATATCAAGGCCAAAGTGCAAGCAAGATTCGGTGACGAGAATAAGTTGGAGGTTAAGATTTCTTCAATGAAAATGCTCCCTGACTTAGGGAACAGCTTGGCCAAAGGCGTCATTGTGAATTTGGAACTTAAAAAAATCGATCAACAAACCATTGAGGATATGGTTGCGATGACTCAAAGGCATCCTGGTAAGTTACCACTTCGTTTCGTTGTCAGAAACGAAGACCAAAAGGTTGAAATGCTTTCCAAAACATTGAAGGTCAACTTTAACAATGATTTATTTAATGAGTTGGATCAAATGGTTAATGTCAGTTATCGGATTGAAAACTGACAACATGTCGGTAATCTCGATTTGGTATCTAAATTGATAACTTCGTATCGTTAAAATCTAAAAATATATTCAAATGGCTATTGAACTTACTGACGCAAATTTCGATGAAATCGTCTTGAAATCCGACAAGCCTGTCCTGGTTGATTTCTGGGCAGAGTGGTGTGGACCTTGCAGGATGGTTGGACCTGTGGTAGAAGAATTGTCTAATGACTACCAAGGTAAAGCGATTATTGGTAAAGTTGATGTTGACAGCAACCCTGGAATTTCTACTCGTTTTGGGATTCGTAATATTCCAACCTTGTTGTTCATCAAAGGTGGTCAGGTTGTCGACAAACATGTGGGTGTAGCACCTAAAAATGTTTTGGCCGACAAATTAAATGCCATCAGCTAAACCTTTGGTTTTCCTTATCTGAATCATCGAGCCATGCCAATAAACCAGCAGGAGGTTAACCAAGTCGGACACTTGGAGTTTTTGGCGCGGCAGGTGGTTGAAGGGTTCATTACAGGGTTACATAAAAGTCCGTTCCATGGATTCTCGGTAGAGTTTGCAGAACATAGGCTGTATAACACTGGTGAGTCAACTCGCCATATCGATTGGAAGCTTTACGGCAGGTCAGATAAGCTGTTCGTTAAACGTTACGAGGAAGAGACAAATCTTCGATGCCAGATCATCGTTGACAACTCATCCAGTATGCATTTCCCGCGAAGGGAACAATTGGAGAAAGGCACCTATAATAAAATCACATTTGCGGTTCATGCAGCAGCGGCTCTGATGCAGTTGCTCAAAATGCAACGTGATGCTGTTGGGTTGAGTATTTTTTCAGATGCTTTAGAGACGAATACTCCTGCCCGCTCAAGCAGTATGCATCAAAAGCTATTGTTGATGAAGTTAGAGGAGGCTATGGCGCAACCGGAGGATATCTCCAAGGGGACTGCGGCCGCCGATGCATTACACCGAATCGCGGAATCAATACATCGTCGTTCGCTCGTTGTCATATTTAGTGACATGATGGAAGCTGGCCCTTCCGATGATTTGTTCAGTGGCCTCCAGCATTTGAAATACAACAAACACGAAGTAGTGCTTTTTCATGTTGTAGATAAAAAGTTGGAGATGGATTTTGACTTCCAAAATAGACCATATCGTTTTGTGGATGTAGAAACAGGTGAAACAGTCAAGGTGCATGCTAATTCAGTACGTGAATATTACCTTGAAAAAATCAAGGAATACAGAAATAAACTGATGCTTAAATGTGCTCAGTACAGAATTGACTTCGTTGAAGCCGATATTCACGAAGGATTTAACCAAGTATTACAATCCTATCTGATCAAACGTCAGAAGATGGTGTGATATTCTTTAATCATGAATCAGGCTAAAAAGTCTGCTCCATCTGATTTTGCTAAAGAATGATTTTTCGGGGTCAATCGACAACCAAATGAAAACGGCTTTTCCTACCACATGGTCCTCCGGTACAAATCCCCAGAATCTGGAGTCTGCAGAGTTATGCCTATTGTCACCCATCATGAAATAGTAATCCATCTTAAAAGTATAAGTTGTTGCGGGCTCTCCGTTGATCAGGTATTTTCCGTCTTTTTCCTCTAGGGTATTTCCTTCATATTTTGAAATGCATCGACCGTAACGTGACACATTAATTGAGTCCAATTTTATGGTACTGCCCTTTGATGGGATTTTAAGCGGACCGAAGTTGTCGACATTCCATGGAAGTGCTGGATTTCCATGGAAAACATAGGGTTCATAAACACCATCAGGAGCAATGAAGCGTTTTACACTTCTAACGTTTGGTAGTTTTGAGATTTCCTTGGCAGCCTCAGCATCCATGAAAAAGCGGAATGCTCCATCGATTTCTCCTGGACCTGCGTAAGTGGCGCCTGCTTTTTCGGTGAATTTTGGATTTATTCCAGAACCATCTGTCAAGACTTCATACATAAACTGACCGCCATCGGGTATGATTCGCTTCTTGCCATTTATTGAAACGTTACCATCAATTATGTTGATTTCGTCTCCAGGAATGCCAATACATCTTTTGATGTAATGTGTTTGCTTATCAACGGGGCGATCATCTTCCATCGGGTAGTTGAACACTACGATATCATCATTCTTGATTTTTTGAAATCCTGGGAGACGATAGTACGGTAGTTGCCATGCATCAGAATAAGATTTACCACCAATGATAGGTAACTCTTGATGAGCCAATGGGAATGATAGCGGTGTCATAGGAGTTCTAGCACCATAGTTTATTTTGCTCACGAAAAGATAATCACCAACCAATAAGCTTTTCTCCATAGATGGAGTAGGTATGGTGAAAGCCTCTAATAAGAAGGTCCTGATTATGGTTGCTGCAATAACAGCAAACAGAATAGCATCTATCCACTCACGTGTTTTGCTTTTAGGCTTGTCGCTTTTCTTCCAAAATTTGAAATTCATATCTAGGATTTGTTAAATTTTGTTTTCAAACAGCATATCGGTCATACCGAATACACCTTTCTTGTTTATGATCCACTCGGCCGCATCAACCGCTCCCATGGCAAAACCATCGCGACTGAACGCCTCATGACGAAGGCTAATCTGATCAATCGCCGAAGTCCAAGTAATTTCATGAATGCCTATTACTCCTTCCTCCCTGATTGATTTAATGGGTAGGGTGTTTTTTTTAGAGTAAATTAAATCATTTGAAAGCTCGAAATCGCTTACGGTTTCGTTATTGTGTATAATGTCTTTGGCTAAGGTCACAGCTGTTCCACTAGGTTTATCGATTTTCTGTAGATGATGTGCCTCGCTAATTGATGGGGTGTAAGTTAGCTTGTTAGACAACCATTTGGCGAGCATCTTATTGATTTCAAAAACCAGGTTCATGCCCACGCTGAAATTACTGGCAGTGAAAAGAGCACCGTTTCCTTTCATAAATGAATCACGAACAGCTTCGTATTCACTTTGCCATCCGGTTGTGCCAGTTACTACGGGTATTCCTTTTTCCAAGCAGGTCATCAGGTTTTCGACCGCTGCATCTGGACGGGTAAATTCAACAACTACATCGCAAGAGTCAAGTAAGGCAAGATCTATAGGGCTGTTTGCGGATAGCTTCAATATTAATACATCATGGCCGCGTTTCGCTGCAGTTAGCTCCACAGCTTTACCCATTTTACCATAACCTATGAGTCCGATTCGCATATTATTTGAAGCTTAAGACGACGCCTATTCCAGGGTTCATACCTGCTACCGCTGATGGTGTAATGTTAAGCGATAGGTCATTACTGACATTGAAGCCAAACAAATGAGCATCAACACTGGCATCAACGATATTCAGGATATACAACAAGCCACAACCTATGATGCTAAGGTCTCTATTACGCCTGTAAAAATCTTTTAACGTTGACAGGTCATTATCCGAGTATATACCTGCAAATTCATCAACGGTATTTTCATTTCCATCCAACCGTAATTTAAAGGCATCCTTGTATTGGTTGTATTCGCGGTTGTTAAAGCGGATCGCATAGCCTAAACCTGCGAATCCACCATACAACACAGGGATTTTCCAATATTTCTTATTGTAGGCTTGTCCTGAACCAGGCAAAATTGCCGACATAACTGCAGCTTTGTGCGGAGAGTGAGGTTTGTCCGTTTTTTGTGCTGAGCCAATTCGGGGTGAAAGGCAGAAAATGGCACAAGTCAAAAACAGCAAGATAAATCGGAATCGGTTCATGAGGTCGGTCAATGATCCAACATGTCCAGCAAACGATTCAAATCGTCAGTGGAATAGTATGAAACCATTATTTTCCCACTTCCTTTAGCGCCGGTTTTAATTTCAACCTTGGTTTCAAAAAGGTTTTCAAGTCTTTTTTCGATGTCGCGGTAAGCAGATTGGTTAACGGTTTTACCATCATTTTTAGTGCCGGTTTTTTTTCTTCCTGGTGAAGTGCGAACCATCTCTTCAACTTTTCTTACTGAAATTCCTTTCGTTAGGATTTCACTTAGCAAAAGCAGTTGTGTACCTACGTCATCAATATTGATCAACGCCCTTGCATGTCCCATACTGATTTTTCCATCGCGGATGGCATCCTGGATTTTGGGTGGCAGCTTGAGCAATCGGATGTAGTTGGTAACAGTGGTTCGATCTTTCCCAACCTTTTCGGAAACTTCGTCATGCGAAAGCTTACACTCTTCCATTAACCTTTTATAGCTTATGGCGATATCAATTGGGTTCAGGTTCTCGCGTTGTATGTTTTCAACCAATGCCATTTCAAGCATGGCTTGGTCGTTTGCAATTCTCACATATGCGGGAATGGTTTCCAATCCAGCCATTTTACTGGCTCTGAATCGACGCTCTCCTGAAATAATCTGGTATCTATCGGGTGCAACCTTGCGCACGGTGATGGCCTGAATAATTCCTTGATGTCTGATGGATTCAGCTAGTTCTTCCAATGCTTTGGTGTCAAAGTCATTTCTCGGCTGAAAAGGATTGACTTCAATTTGTGAAACAGGAATATTGGCTGCAGTGCCTTGCGGACTGGCAGAAGAGCCAGGCATGCCTGGTCTGGTAGTGATATCGGTTTCCGCATTGGAAAGTAATGCTCCAAGTCCCTTCCCTAAAGCGGATTTTTTCTGAGTGCTCAATTTGAATTTAATCTAGCGTGGTTTAACTTTTGTCTGTTTCGTCTTGGTCTTCGGTATCGATATTCTTGTCTTCGGAGGGAATCGCCGTAAGGTTGTTCTTTTGCAGCAATTCGCGAGCAAGGTTCAGGTAGTTGATAGCTCCTTTGCTCATCGCATCGTGCATGATGATGGTTTCACCGAATGATGGAGCCTCACCAAGTTTTGTGGTGCGTTGTATGATGGTGTCGAAGACCATTTGTTGGAAATGTGTACGGACCTCCTCAACAACTTGGTTCGACAACCTCAAACGAGTATCATACATGGTAAGTAAAATGCCTTCAATTTCCAACTCGGGATTCAGGCGGGTTTGAACTATCTTGACCGTATTCAATAGTTTTCCTAAACCCTCAAGAGCGAAATACTCACACTGTACAGGTATGATAACTGAATCGGAAGCAGTAAGGGAGTTGATGGTAATCAAGCCTAGGGACGGACTACAATCAATGATTATGAAATCAAAATCATCTTTCACTTTTTGAAGTACACCCTTCATCATATACTCCCTGTTGGTTAGGCCAATCATTTCGATTTCGGCACCAACAAGGTCGATATGGGATGGTAGAAGGAAAAGGTTTGGAGTGCTTGTTTGAAGGATGATATCCTGAGGTTGTACATCATTGATGATACACTCGTAGATACTGGTTTTGATATTCCTGGGATCGAATCCAACACCACTAGTTGAATTGGCTTGAGGATCTGCATCCACCAAAAGAGTTTTGAATTCCAATACGGCTAAACTAGCAGCCAGATTGATTGCAGTGGTTGTTTTACCAACACCACCTTTTTGATTGGCAATGGAAATTGTTTTGCCCATATTGTTTGTCGAATGGGTTGTTTTTAAAAGCTTCTAATCCACAAAACCCCTGAGCTGTCCTCCATTTGAAGAACTCCCTGGGATTTGCTAACCCAAATTTTAGCAATGTAGTTACGGTTGTCTGTAAGCAATGATCCGTCTAACTCAATCACATCCCCAAAATTAAGTCCGCCAATATTCGCCAAGGTAAGCGGTAATGTGTTAAGAGGCGCTTTTTTAATTGCGAAGTGAGGCCAAGACATGGTCACTAAAGTGCTTTCCTCAACTTTTTCTATTAACAACAAGCCTTTGTTGTCTCCTGCGAAAACAATAGTAGTGTCATCTACTTGGGATATATCGGCACCTGTGAACTCTGAGTAGGTATTGCCCTCCACTGTGTATGCCTTCGCCCTGAAAACTACGTCATACTGAATGATGTCGCCATTGGGTGACTGGAAATAAACTATCTGATTGTTGTCGTAGTGTAACCAACTCATGTCGGCATCTGTGAGCTTGTAATAAGTTGATTTTTCTGCACAACCGGTTAGTATTGCCAAAAATGAGAGGCAAAAAACCAAAGTCTGTTTTGTGATAGGTGCAATCATTTTTTTGAATTTGTATAATATTACAAATCTACGCTTTCTCCGATATTGATTAGCGATAATTTCTTGTTTTTACTTTTAAAATCCTCCTGAGCTGCCTTTTTGTCAATTTCAATGGGTCCGAACGTATCGAAATGCAGTCCAATCACTTCCGGTACACCACAGTATTCGGCAGCTAAAATTGCATCAGAATGGTCCATGGTGAAGGTCCCGCCAATGGGAAACAAACCTATACCTGGTCGGTAGATATCTCCAACCAGTTTCATTTCGTATGATAGTCCCGTATCACCTGAGTAGTAAAGGGTTTTCGATGGGTGGGATATCACAAAACCCATGGCAACTCCGCCATAGGAGCCATCTGGCATAGAGCTTGAGTGATTGGCACTGACAGCTTTAACTTTAAATTGTCCTGCAATAGCTAAGCCTCCGATGTTCAATGGCTGAAATTTGCCTTTGTAATGCTTTGAAATCCAGTTTATAACTTCATAAGAGCCAATTATCATCGCTTGGCTAGAGGTGGCAATTTCGATTGCGTCAGCGATATGGTCTTCGTGGCCATGGCTGATGAAAACATGCGTTGGTTTGATTTCGGAAATCTGAATATGCTTAGCCAACGGGTTGGGTCGGATAAAAGGATCA
Source organism: Bacteroidota bacterium (assembly GCA_046340555.1). Taxonomy (GTDB): domain Bacteria; phylum Bacteroidota; class Bacteroidia; order AKYH767-A; family OLB10; genus JALRAP01. Next base: position 2,861 of record JBKDSL010000115.1, on the reverse strand, counting down.
AAAAGCAAATGAATGCCGCTGTCCTCCAACGAGAAGCATGAATGGCCCCAATAGGTGAATTGCATCTTTCTGAATTTCAGTTATTTGAATGAAGGTATATATTTTGTGTTCTCATTTAATCAAGACCTAAACTTAGTTTAAATGGCGATTTTATTCAAGTGCTATTAATCTCTAGTTTTCAACAATTTATGTAAACCAATAGAGTTTAGAAGGGCTTGTTTTCTTTTCTTTGCAGATAAAGAGCCATGCACGTTTTTTTTACCACCGATGTATCTGATTCCAACATCATGTTGGATCCTGAGGAGTCGAAACATGCAAGTAGGGTCTTGAGGCTAGTAGCAGGTGACGAAGTTTTAGTTTTGGATGGTAAAGGGAACAGCTACGTTTGTCGGATTTCTAACCATGAAAAATCGGGCACCCGACTTGAAATTATTTCCAAATCTCAAGTGCCCGAAAGAAGTCAAAAAATCAACATCGCAGTGGCACCAACCAAGTCGTCTGATCGATTGGAGTGGTTTGTGGAAAAAGCCACTGAACTTGGATTTGATCAACTCATTCCGGTAATCTGTTCAAGGTCTGAAAAAAGGAAATTGAATACAGAACGTCTGCGCAAAATTACCGTTGCGGCTTGCAAACAAAGTAGGAATCCCTGGTTGCCTGAGATTTTAGAGCCAATTTCAATGGACCGACTACTAGTCTCAGTAAAACCTGGCCTGATTGCACATTGTGTGGAAGATGGTAAAACTTATATTCACGATCTTGATTTTGATTCAAATGAGCCTATTTCGGTTTTGATTGGTCCGGAAGGGGATTTCACACCAGCTGAGATTCAAACAGCAATTTCAAAAGGGTGGAAACCAATTTCATTGGGAAACAACAGACTCAGGACTGAAACAGCTGCTTTGCATGCCCTTTCATCCATCATACTAAAGCTCAAAGGCCGTTAATTTCAGCACTTCGTATATTCGCACCAATGCGCTTTAAAACTTCAATCCTGACAATAGTTTGCCTCTTCCAGTTTTCACTAGCCGGAACTGCACCCCCCTTGAGAATCGCATTGCTGAAATATGGAGGAGGTGGCGACTGGTACTCCAATCTTGAAACATCATTGCCCAATCTGATTCGATTTTGTAATGAAAACATCGGAACCAACATAGATCTGAAACAATCCGTTGTAGAAGTGGGATCTCCGGAGTTATACAATTATCCTTTCGTTCACATGACCGGCCATGGCAATGTGGTTATTTCCCAAAAAGAAGCTGAAAACCTCAGAAACTATCTGATCGGTGGAGGTTTCTTGCATATAGATGATAACTATGGCATGGATCCGTTCATTAGGCCCCAGATGAAACGTGTTTTTCCTGAATTGGATTTTGTTGAGCTTCCGTTTGCTCATCCCATCTACAATCAGAAATTTCAGTTCAGCAATGGTCTGCCCAAAATACATGAGCATGATAACAAACCTACTCAAGGGCTTGGATTGATTTACAACGGGCGTCTGGTTTGTTTTTATTCTTATGAGACCGACTTGGGAGACGGATGGGAAGACCCTGACGTTCACAAGGACTCGCCCGAAGCGCGCTCAAAAGCGCTGAAAATGGGAGCCAATATCATCAGTTATGTTTTCCGCAATTGAATCAATATATTTTTAGAAATCATCAATAACAACCGATATGAAAACCAATCTGCTCATTTACTGCGGGCTCATGTTATCGCTTATGGCATGCTCCTCAGGTGAAATCCAACAAACCAATCAAGTGGAAATGAAACCCATTCCAGTAAGTTATCCATCAACACAAAAAATCGATTCCATTTCCGATGACTATCATGGAACAGTGGTTAAGGATCCATTCCGCTGGTTGGAGAACGATACGGCTCCCGATGTGAAGGCATGGGTTGAATCTCAAAACAAGGTAACCTTTGGATATTTGAATCAAATCCCATTTCGTTCAAAAATCAAGGACCGATTAACCGAGATTTTCAATTATCCCCGCTATTCATCACCATTCCGTGTCGGAGAATATTATTTCTTCTCGAAAAATGATGGACTGCAAAATCAAGCAGTCATTTATTACCAGAAGGGTTTGGATGGAAAACCCGAGGTGTTCCTGGATCCCAACACCATGTCGCAAGATGGAACTGCCGCTGTTTCTCTGCTTGGCGCTAGCAAGGACGGAAAGTACATGGCTTACTCCACCAATATGGCAGGATCCGATTGGCAGGTGATCAATGTGATGGAAATCGCCACCAAAAACAAGATGACCGATGAGCTGAAATGGGTCAAGTTTTCTGGCGCCGCATGGAAAAACGATGGATTCTACTACAGTCGCTATGATGAACCTGCAAAAGGCAAGGAACTGTCTGGCAAGAATGAGTTTCATAAGGTGTATTACCATAAGTTGGGAACACCCCAATCAGCGGACAAGCTAGTGTACTCTGATGCTAAATTTCCTCTTCGTTATTACGGAGCTGAAACTACAGAAGATGAGAGATTCCTGATTATTACAGTTTCTCAGGGAACAGATGGAACAGAGTTGTATTGCCAGGATTTGTCTAAAGGTCAGAAGGATTTCACGATGATCTTTAAAGGATTTGATGACAATGCTGGTGTTATAAATAATGTTGGTGAAAAATTGATGGTTCAAACAGATCGTAACGCTCCCAATCAGAAAATCGTGATGATTGATCCTGTGAAGTCATCAGAAGCCGACTGGGTTACTTTGATTCCAGAGCAATCCGATCTGTTACAAGGTGCAGGTACCGCTGGCGGTAAGCTTTTCGTAAGCTACTTGAAGGATGTTACCACCAAAACCTTTCAATTTTCTTTGGATGGTAATAAAGAAAAGGAAATCACATTCCCA
>JBKDSL010000114.1:0-14631 GCA_046340555.1 Bacteroidota bacterium | reverse complement strand
AATCTATTAACGATTATCCAAGAAGAACCAATAGCCAAAAAATTAATACAAAAAAAGGCATTAAAAACCGCTTTTGCGGGAATCACAGATTGAAGGTATGACAAACCCAAATATACAGGCACAGAAAAGAGCAAAAGCAACAATAAAAAGGGGAGTCGAATTAGTTTTTCAGTCACGTTCATTTTTAAAAGTTCGGAAGAAATAAACCATCGACATCACCACCGACAGCAAACTGAATAACAAGGTAAAGACAGGGACTTTCAATTGAAGCCATGCATCCAATTTTACACCTCCATAAGTGGAAGCAAAAATGAAAACGGCGATCTGAATCCCGATCGCCGAATAACGTGCATAGTCGTTAAGCTGTTTTTTCTTTTGGCTTGAGCTCCTGTGGTTTGTCGACATTTTTAATATCCTTTATCAGAGGCCCCATATGACAGTTTCCCGAGAAACTTGCACCGACCTCTACCACTAGTTTGCCTGTTATGATATCACCATTTATGCGGGCTGTTGATTTGAGGAACAAAAGTTCATTTACCGTTGTCTTTCCCTTAACGGTGCCGGAAATATCAGCGTTCTGGCAATTAACATCACCTTGTACTTGACCGGTTGACCCTACCACAACTTTTGACTTGGAAGTAACCGACCCCATAATGATACCATCTATCCGCAAATCACCATTTGCATTTATTTGGCCCTCAATGGTTGTTCCTTGTCCGATGATATTGATAGAGCCGCTTTGCTCCGATCCTCCTAGGCCAGACTTAGATTTCAAGTTTTCAAACATGGCTAGTGATTTTGGTTGGTTGTTAAGGCAAAACTAGGATAGTTGACATGAAATAACAATATGAACTCGAGCGGTTATTGGTTGTAATTGTTGTTGTAAAAATCCTCATAACCAGCCAAATCGCGTGTCTGAACCAACAATAACATGTTTTCGGGCGAAATAATCAATGGATTAACGTAAGACATATCAATGTCTTGCAAGGCTTCTCCATCGTCCAAAATGCCTTCCAAATACCCCTTGGCCATTCCTTTATTATCGAATTGACGTACCATTACGAATTGATTCTCAACACCAATAAAGGAATTACTAATCTGAAGGTTTTTAACACTGTAGTATTTGTTGTGATAATTTGACAGGGCTACCTTGAACTCATTGCTACCTACGGTATTGTTATTGGGGAACACAAATATTACGTACTGAACGGTATCATTACCCATCTTGAAGGGTGTATTCGATTTTTTAGGCCCAGGTTGACCGCCTTGCTCGGTTTGTTGAGCTGATGAGTCGCGAGCTCCATACATGGAAGGGTTTATCAAAGCCAAAATCTCCTTGGCTCTAATCGAAACCGTGTCAGAGGGATACGAGGCTACCACCTTCTTCAGTGCCGTTTCAAACTCTTGAACCGAGGCCGAACGACCAATTGCAAGAGCCGCCAATAATTCAAATCGTGGCGCCAATTCGCTACCAGGAAACAACGAATCGGCCATGATCTTTCGATCAATTACGTCCATGTATTGACGGTTCAAGTATGCTCTGTAAGTTGTTTCGTAGTAAACCCGTTGAATTGCAGCCTTTTTCTCAAGATCCTTGTAATATTCGGGGTTCAAAATAAGTCTGGCATATTCGGAGTCCGGGTAACCCGTCAATAACATGTTTTTGTATTTGTCGGCCGCAGCTTGGTCTTCCAAAAGCAGATACACCCTGTATAGATTATACATGGAGGGCAGCTTGAAGGAGTTTTCAGGATATCTCTTTAAAAAAACCTCGAATGTATTGGCCGACTCCTTATAGTCTTTGAGCTGCTCCTTGTAAATAAGCCCTACATTATAATAAGCTTCGGCAATACGGATGTTGGAACTATCCAATTTTGCTGACGATGTTGGTAAGTTATCCAAGTATTGTTTGCGCTTCTTTGCATTGTTAGCGGCAATGATGGAATCGCGGACCGCAGGCTCCACTCTATCTAGAGTGTCTTCTTGCTGTTCATTTTCATCCCCTTCAACACCCACCAATGAAGCTTTGTTGGAGCGTCTCCAATTATCCTCCAGTTTACGATTTCCCCAAATCTTAATGAATTCATTGAAGCCGAAGCTAATAGCAGATGGGTTGGAGAAATACCAACCACCTTGGGCTGAAGCAGGTGTGTTAGTGTTATTTCGGCCGTTAGCACCCGGATCACCCGACTCCAACTTTGCGGCCTCCTTCTGCTGCTGCTCCCTTTCTTTTTTCTCTTTCATAGCAGCCTCACGAGCCTTGTTTTCAGCATCGATCAAGGAGTCTACATAAGCCTCTCGCTGCGCACTCCCCATATTGGCCAAATACTGGAGGCTGTCTTCCTGCTGAATGACGTTCAAGTAGGAAATCAGTTTGGTCAGACTGTTACGGGTGTTGATAATGGTTGGATAGTCGGGATGGTCTTGAGTGATGGAAGAAGCGGTACTATCGTAGTATGCTTGCGCCAATTTGTAGTCAGGTTGTTTGAAATAAATTTCAGCGAGCTTCAAATATGAAAGCGCCTTTTGGTTCACATTGTTGGTACTACTGGCAGTTGATTGCTTTAGGAAATCCACTGCTTCAGGAATGTTGTTTTCTCGGATGGAGATTTCTGCCAAAGCGTAATAAATCTGATCTAAATAATCCGTATTCTTCTCATCCTTCAGCATTTTCTCCAGAAAGGCCCGTATTCCTTTTCCCTCTTCTGAATTCAAGTCAATGCAACGGGCGCGGTTCACCTTTGCATTGAATAAAACCTCATAATTTGGCTTAAGCTTCATAACCCGGTCATAAGCCACAACCGCCTTAGAGCAGTCGCCGGTTTTGTTGTAGATCTGTCCAAGTATAAAGGCATACCGAACACGATCAGAACGTTTTTTGGAAACCGCAATGGCCTTTTCCAGTGCCCCTGCAGCCTCTTTGTAGTCATTCATGAAAAGGAAATACTGGGCATGCACTGCATGAAACATCGGCTTCAATTGAGCAGGCATTTTGGGATCGTCGCGAAGTGAGGACAACAAATATTGCGCATCCGGCGTCTTGCCCAGTCGTAGATAGCATTGAGCCAACCAAAGCAAAGCCTCGTATTTTTCAGGATAGTCACGGAATTGGGCCGCCACAAAGTTGAAAGATTCGATTGCCGTCCACGTCTCATATTTGAAAAACTGGGCTTGACCGATAATCAGATAGGACTTGGGAATCCATTTGTTACGCTCCCTACCCTCAATATCCATGGAATGACGCTGAATCACAATGGAAACCTTTTTTATGGCAGCGTCCATATCGGGAAAAACGCCCTTTGCGGCATTTTCATCCCCAAAAGGGAAAACCGATAAGATTCGATCGTACTGGTCTGGCTTGGCCGCAGCCAAAGTCTTGGCGCCTTCCTTTATTTTTTCGCGGGCATTGAAATATCCATTGTAATGGGCCAAGGTTTTATGGTAGGCCCTGGATGTAAACTTGTTTTTCTTAACTGAACACGAGCTTGTGACCAGAATGGTCAATGACAAGGTGAGAATCAGTAGAAAACGCATCGATGCAGAAAACAAGTGTCTATACAGCCAAACCATTTCAACTCGGAAGGTGCAGGATTATTGTGTTGGCCTAAATCGGCTGAAACGCATAAATTTGTGATATTTGCAACACACCTTACCGAAACGCAAATTTAGCGATTGTTTTTATCTTAACCAATTCCAAAAGACCGCTTTGGAAAAACCCAGAAAGAAGATTGTCCGCAAACTGAAAAGCGTTTTCAGGCTGGTTATTCTCAACGACCAGACCTTCGAAGAGAAGCTTTCCATACGCCTCACCCCCATGAACGTATTCGTTTTTGCAGGCACCCTCATCATTTCACTCATTACCTTCACCATTTATATCATAGCCTTCACCCCACTCCGCGAATACATCCCTGGTTATGCGGACGTAAACATGCAGCGCAATGTGGTGTTATTGGCATCGAAAACAGATTCCCTAAGCAGGCGATTGGAGTCGCGTGACCGCTATTTGGCCAATCTCCAAGCGGTAATCAGCGGCGCAATACCTGCTGACCAAATCAAAAAGCCTGTCGATAAATCCGCTCGATACGATACAATTGACATACCAAGTGCATCAGAGGCTGAAAATAAACTCAGAGAGGAGATGGAATCCCGCGACCGATTTTCTCTTTACGCTGAAAGCGCTGTTAACGAAGGAAGCCTAGCTAATTTTCTGTTTTTCGCTCCCGTAAAAGGCATCGTCACCTCCGAATTCAATCCGAAAATCAAACATTTCGGGGTTGATATTGTTGCATCAGCCAACGAAGTAATCAAAACCACACTAGACGGCACCGTGATATTCAGCGATTGGACCTCCGATACCGGCTATGTGATTGCCATCCAACATGGGAACAATATCTTCTCGGTTTATAAACACAACTCCGCCCTGTTGAAATCGATTGGAGATTTCGTAAAAGCGGGCGAAGTAGTAGCCATTATCGGCGACAGCGGGGAAACCAGCAACGGTCCGCACCTGCATTTTGAACTTTGGTATAACGGGACAGCTGTAAATCCCACTGAATATATTGCATTCTGATACGTGGAACAAAAACGCAAAATAGCCATTTTAGGTTCTACGGGATCTATCGGTACGCAAACACTGGAGGTGATCAACGAGCAGTCGGATCACTTCCAAGTTGAACTGCTGACCGCGGGCAACAATTACGAATTGTTGATCGAGCAAGCCAGACTATTCAATCCCTCAACCGTAGTCATCGGCAACAAAGCACACTTGCATCAGGTCAAGACAGCACTTGAGCCTTTGAACATTCACGTTTACGGTGGCCATGAGTCAATCGTGCAATGCATGGCTTCCGATGCCATCGATACGGTGGTAACCGCACTTGTTGGTTACTCCGGTCTAGAACCCACTATGGAAGCTATTAAACACGGCAAGACAATTGGCCTTGCCAACAAGGAAACATTGGTAGTAGCTGGAGAACTTGTGACTTCGTTGGCATCTTCCAAGGGTGTAAATATTTTTCCAATCGACATCGAGCACTCGGCCATCTTCCAATGCCTATTGGGTGAATGGCATAACCCCATTGAAAAAATCTACTTGACTGCCAGCGGAGGCCCTTTCCGTGGCAAGGACCGGAATTTCCTTGAAACAGCAGGTCCCGAACAGGCCCTCAAACACCCTAATTGGTCTATGGGCGCCAAAATCACCATCGATTCGGCATCGCTTATGAACAAAGGCCTGGAAATGATTGAAGCTAGATGGCTTTTCAATCTCAAGCCGGAGCAAATTGACGTGATTGTTCATCCGCAGTCGATTGTTCACTCCATCGTCCAATTCCAAGACGGATCCATGAAAGCACAAATGGGGCTTCCCGACATGAAATTACCGATACAGTTTGCCATGGGATATCCCAACAGGCTTAAGTCGCAGTTTCCCCGATTCGACTTCCTGAAGTTTCCCAGCTTGACCTTTGAGCCACCCGACATGGTTAACTTCCCATGCCTAAAGATTGCCATCGATGCGATGGAAAGCGGAGGCAATGCTCCTTGCGTTATGAATGCAGCCAATGAAATCGCCGTGGATGCTTTCCTGAAAAAACGAATCGGATTCAACCAAATACCTGATATCATATCCTCCACGTTGGCCAAAGCACCTTTCATTGCCAACCCAACATTCTCGGATTACGTAGAAACCGATCGCGAGAGCCGGGCTATAGCCACCGAAATGACTGAATCAAATAGCAATACCACTAACTTCACACCTTCCAACACGAACAACTAATAATTATGACGGGATTGATCATGGCCGCCCAGCTGATTCTGGGACTTTCCATTCTAGTAGCATTACACGAACTGGGGCATTATTTGGCAGCACGCGCGTTCGGCATTCGAGTAGAGAAATTTTATTTATTCTTTGACGCGTGGGGCTTTAAGCTCTTCAGCTTCAAACGCGGAGATACCGAATGGGGAATTGGTTGGTTGCCTTTCGGCGGATATGTCAAGATTTCGGGAATGGTTGACGAATCGATGGATAAGGAGCAAATGGCACAACCTCCACAGCCCTGGGAGTTCAGGTCAAAACCAGCTTGGCAGCGTTTGATTGTGATGATTGGCGGTGTAGCGATGAACGTTATTTTAGGTATCATCATATTTTCGGCCAGTCTGCTAGTTTACAAAGGTGAGTACCTGCCAAACAGCGAAGTGAAAAACGGAATTGTGGCCTACAAGCTCGGCAAACAACTTGGCTTAGAGGATGGCGATAAAATCACTGCTATCAACGGCAAACCATTTGAGCGATTCGATGACTTGCGCACATCCAAGGTTGTTTTCGGATCAGTATTGTCGGTTAACCGCAATGATCAAAACGTAGAGATTGTTGTTCCCGATGATTTCTATAAGCGTGTATCAGCAGAGGGTCAGTGGAGCTTCCTTGGAACAGGCAAGCTTTACTATGATGTATCCTTGGTAGACGAGGGTGGCAGCGCATTTCAAGCAGGATTAAAAAAAGGCGACCAAATCATCGCCATCAATAACGAACCCATATCAGCAGGTAGCGATTTGCCTAAAAAACTTGAAAATCTCAAAGGAAAACAAGTTAAACTCACCGTGATCAGAGAAGGTGAGAATCTAGAGGTATCACCTATGGTTAACGACCAAGGCAAGATCAGCATAGGCTACAACACCGCAGCTGAAGTTGACAAATCGTACAAGATGGCCACCATCACTCCTATGCTCGCGCTTTCATTTGGAACCGCGGATGCTTGGGAGGCATTGGTGTCGAACATTAAAGGACTCGGAAAGATATTCTCCGGAGAAGAGAAAGCATCCGACTCCTTGCAAGGCCCCATTGGAATCGCTCAGATTTATGGAGGAACTTTCAATTGGGAATGGTTTTGGCGGATCACAGGCTTACTTTCCATGGTGCTTGCCTTCATGAACATGTTACCTATACCAGCGCTTGATGGCGGACATGTCATATTCCTATCCATAGAAGCCATCACCCGCCGGAAATTCAGCGATCAGTTCATGGAAAGGGCACAAGTAGTGGGCATGGTGATACTGCTCGGACTGATGGTATTTGCGGTTGGCAACGATGTTTGGAAGCATATCCTGAACTAAACCGATGTTAAAAAAGCTTTTAGTATTCCTGATTGCCTTGGTTGCATTCAAAGCAACCGCTCAATCTACCTCACAACCATCAGACACCGTTCGACGGTCGAATGTGATGCTGATTCCCTATGATGAGCGATACTACTTATCCGATGCCGACCGTGAGATTTCAGAAAACTCTATTGCACTACCCGACCATTTCCGCAAGTATTTCAGGTTCCAAGTAGATAGGCATGTTCAGCGCTATGTGAATTTGAATTATCCGTGCATTTCCCTTTTGAACGATACAGCCGATGAGTTAGAGGAAACCATGTACCAGATCCTTTCCAAAACCGGTTACCGATATGAGAAGGTGATTCCTGTTGAGCCTGCAATCAACAGGCTATTGGACATGGAAATAAAGTTGAAGGAACAGGATAACAAACATGCCGATTCCAAGACAGCCTCTATGTACATACCGGTTAAAAAGGATGCCATGTACATGCATGCCGTGGTACGAGACGGAGAAAAACTTTTCAAAAAAATGCACGACCAATATCAAGTAGATTATTTTGTTTTTCTGACACAATTTGAAATAAAGACGAATTACTCCAACTGCATCGATATCGCAAATCGTATTTTCAAAAGGGAGGTGATGTTGCACTTCACTATTTACGATGCTACGGGCAAAGTGGTGGCTGGAAGCTATGCCACGGCCCATATCCCATCAAACCGCAATGAAGCAAGCATGATTTCAGGGCAATGTTTTCCAGAACTGGCTAAATACGTTGCTGCTTGCATGCCCTAATTACTCCACCACAAACCTGCGGACGCAGTGGTTGCCGGAATCAGTCACAAAATACTCCCCTTCCAATAAACCGGCTACAATAGAAACAGGAGCATTGAATCTTGCGGTGTTTCCAACACCGTTTTGAAATCCCGGGATACCATTTCCTGCCAAGGTTTCAGCTGTACCATCAGCATAAACCAATCTGATAGCATGGTTATGGACATCGGCAACCAATAGCTTTCCTTTAAGCCACGCCATTCCGGAAGGCGAATTGTATGTTGGCGCTAAACCATTTGAAAATCCTGCAACACCTGTTCCTGTCCATGTAGTTACATTGGCATCGGTTAATCTAATTCGCCGAATATTGTGGTTGGCAGAATCGGAAACAATCAAATTGAATACCGAGTCAAGAACCAATGCATGAGGTGCGTAGAAGGATGCTGAAGTGCCCACACCATCGGCACTGCCAACCACTGAACTTCCTGCAAAAGTTGAAACAACTTGAAATTGCGAAAGCTTGCGGACGCAATGATTGCCAGCGTCAGCAATGTATAGATTCGAGAAATTGCCATCGAATGCTACTCCCAAAGGCTCATTCAACCTGCACGAAAGGCCTGGACCATCAACAAATCCAGCCACTCCTGGAATTCCCGCCACTGTGCTGACGATTCCACTGGAGGTGATTTTGCGGATGCAATGGTTGTTGCGATCGGCAACGTACAGTTCATTGGTAATAGGATCGATGGTTATACCATTGGGGTGATTGAATTGCGCTGCATTAGCAGCTCCATCAAAATAACCAGGAACACCTGTACCAGCCAACGTTAGAACGGACCCTCCTGGCGAAATTCTTCTAATAACATGATTCATCCCATCCGCTACAAACAAATTCCCCAATGAATCGGAAACCATGCCAAGAGGTGAGTTGAATTTCGTTTGGGAGCCGGTCCCATCCACCAAGCCAGGACTACCTGAAACGCCAGCATATTCAAAAACGGTAGCTGTGTAGGTAAAATGAAAGATGGGACCAGATGCGCCACCCGAGAGTCCAGCTAAAGATACCGGACCCGTACCGGCAAGCGGCGGAACCGTTATCCTAACCATCGTATCATTAGCGAATATGATTGTAGCTCGTTTACCATTCACAAACGCTTTGAGAATGGAAACATCGACACCAAAACCAGTACCCGAAATGGAGATCGTATCACCGCGTCGACCAGCATCAGGTTGAATGGAACTGATTACGCCATTAAAGTCTTCCACCTCAATCGGCTCATCCTTTCTGCAAGCTGCAAAAAGCAGAAAAAACAAAGAAAATGAAATCACCAGACGCATAGTCGCAAAGTAAATGAAATGGAAGCGTTTGGACCTAAGTCAGTGAAGCGGATTGACTACTTTTGCATGAACATGGGCAATTTGAGTTTGGATTCTATAAAAATGCCGGTAGAGCAGGAAATGGCGTCATTTGAAGGTCACTTCCGTGAAGCCATGCGTTCAAAGGCGCCCCTACTGGATGTAATCATGCAATACATCCTGCGACGCAAGGGCAAGCAAATGCGTCCCCTGTTTGTATTCCTGAGCGCCGGAATGTGTGGTGGCATCCAAGAAGAGACCTATCGAGGCGCTTCATTGATTGAGCTGCTGCACACTGCCACCTTGGTACACGATGATGTGGTTGATGATTCCTCCATGCGCAGGGGCTTCTTTTCCATCAACGCTTTGTGGAAAAACAAAATCGCCGTTTTGGTGGGCGACTACCTATTATCACGCGGATTGCTTCTTAGTGTGAAGCACAAGGATTGGCAGTTGCTTGAAATCGTATCAGAAGCGGTTCGTGAGATGAGCGAGGGAGAACTGTTGCAAATTGAAAAAGCCAGAAGGCTTGACATCACCGAGGAAATCTATTTTGATGTCATCCGTCAGAAAACAGCTTCTTTGATTGCATCCTGCTGCGGAGTAGGCGCGGCATCTTCCGGATCCAACGAAGCAACTGTTCAGCGTATGCGAGACGTCGGTAGCCTAATCGGAATCGCCTTCCAAATCAAAGACGACCTATTCGATTACGAAACGGCCAATAAAACAGGCAAGCCTTCAGGTATAGATATCAAAGAAAGCAAAATGACCCTGCCGCTTATTCACGCATTGTCGAAAGCAGGTTTTTTGGAAAAAAGGTCAATCATCAGCATTGTCGGAAGTAAAACATCCGATGAGAAAAAAATCCGCAAGGTTTTGGATTTCGTGAATGAAAAAGGCGGATTGGAATACGCCCGAAACAAAATGGATGAATACGCCACCAAAGCATTGGACATGGTTGGTTCATTCCCTGAAAGCCCTTACAAGTCCTCCTTCTGCGACTTGGTTCGATATACCATTGAGCGCGACAAGTAAACCGTCATGCTATCAGGAAGCAAAAGGATTTTTCGCTGGGTCACAATTTTCATCGCCTTCCACATTCTATTGGTGATGATCACACCACTGGCAACAGTAAATTCCCTTTTGTATCCATTGCGTATCGACTCGACTTACGTATTACAGATGCGGAATTCGGGTGACTCGGCCTTCATACGCCAACCCATACATCCAGAAGAACTTGGATTACCATTTCAAAAATTGGTTTTCAGGCGAGATGGCCAGCCTGAACTTAGAGGGTGGATTGCATTTGACTCCACGCGTTATTCCGCTCCGCTATTGTGTATCGTGCCCGACATCAGCGAAAGCAAAATCTGCTACCTGAACGACGTATTGGAATATCAGTCACGGGGTTTTCATGTCTGCCTGATTGATATGCGCGGCCAAGGTGATAGTGATGGTGAGTATTACGATCCTGGATTGAACAGTGCATTAGATCTTATTGGGCTTGTGCAACGATTGGATACCATGCAGCGAGTGGAATTCGTCGCTTTGCTGGGAGCTGGAACAGGCTCAGGCATTTGCATCAAGGCATCCGAAGACACATCGTTGAAAGCATCCGCTTTGGTGCTTCAAAACGCACCTCAAAGTTTGGAAAAGCTGTTTCAAAGAACCGTATTGCATGGTTGGGGCGGGGTATTGTTGCCCCTTTTTCCTGTTATCAAAAGATCATTTGAACGTAAGACGAGACTCGATTTTCACGAACACCGCTACGCGGAGATTTTCAAAAAATGCCACCTACCCTACTCATCCGTGGCTGCCGGTTTCGTTTCAAAAACCGCCATGGAGGGCATCAAAAAGGTGCATGAGTCAGGTAACTACGCTTACAAAAAACTGTTTCTGGAATTACAACCTAAATCGGACAACCCTTTCCATCAATATAGCCGAAAATACTACGACCAAATCTGTGGCCACATCAAGGCGTCTCGCCAGTCGCCTGTATTTAAGTCACCTAGGAAAAAACTGGCATCCGAATAGTCCTCCACCTAAAGCCCGACCTTTTTACTAACTTTGGTATCCTTTTTTTCAAGGCATCCAGGTGATCAGCAAGGAAACCATAGACCAAATCATGAGTGCCGTCCGCGTCGAAGAGGTGGTGGGCGACTTCATTTCCCTCAAAAAAAGAGGGGTGAATCTACTTGGCCTATGCCCATTCCACAACGAAAAAACCCCCTCGTTCAATGTTTCCCCGGTAAGGGGTATTTACAAATGCTTCGGATGCGGCAAGGGCGGCAATGCCGTGAACTTCATCATGGAACACGAGCAGTACAGCTACCCTGAGGCGTTGCGGTACCTGGCACGTAGGTACAATATCGATATCCAAGAGGAAGAACGTTCGCCCGAATTCGATCAGGAACAGATGGAACGGGAATCGCTCTTGGCCGTTACCGAATATGCATCCAAATATTTCATCAAGCAGTTGCACGAAACCGACGAGGGCAAATCCATAGGATTATCCTATTTCTCGGAGCGCGGATTCACCGATGAAATGATTGAACGCTTTCAACTGGGTTACTCCCCAGAAGAATGGCGCGCTTTCACAGACGACGCCTTGGCGGCTGGTTACAAGTTGCAGAAACTGGAGAAGACCGGGATGACCGTTGTAAATGGCGAGCGAATGTTCGACCGCTTTCGCGGAAGGGTTATGTTCCCCATCCACAATGTTGCGGGCAAGGTTATTGGATTCGGCGGCAGGATTCTGAAATCGGATGCCAAGGCTGCCAAATACCTGAACTCTCCCGAGTCGGATATTTATCATAAGAGCAAAGTCCTTTATGGTTTGTACCAATCGCGCAAGGCGATTGTAGAAAAAGACGTTTGTTACTTGGTTGAAGGATACACGGATGTGATATCCATGCATCAGAGTGGCATCACCAATGTGGTGGCATCTTCGGGAACCGCACTAACGCAGGACCAAATTCGACTGATCAGAAGGTACACCAAGAACATCACGATATTGTATGATGGAGATACGGCGGGTATTAAGGCGTCCTTGCGCGGTATCGACCTGATTTTGGAAGAGGGAATGAATGTACGAATTGTTCTCTTTCCGGACGGCGACGACCCTGACTCCTTTTCGCGCAAGCACACCACCACTGAAATCGCCGCATACATCAAGGAAAACGCTAAGGATTTCATCCGATTTAAAACATCGCTCCTGCTGAAGGATGTCGGCAACGACCCTATTGGCAGGGCTGGACTGATACGTGAAATCGTGGAAACCATTGCGCTCATTCCCGATGCCATAATCCGATCTACTTATGTGCGTGAGTGTTCCAACCTCATGCAGATAGGAGAAGATGTACTGATGTCGGAGCTTACCCGAATCGTGCGCAAGAAGGTTTTCAAAGATGCCGCTAACGAATCGCAACCCCAGACTCCTGTTGATGATATACCACTCGAGAAACTCATCATCGACGAACGCGATCCTGAATTACTCAACCGTTCAGAGCATCAAGAGGCGGATATCGTACGGCTGCTTTTGAATTTCGCAGATGAAATGGTCAGCTTCCCGGCACATTACGAAGAGGACGGACGCAAGCACACCGTGAATGTTCAAGAGCAGGTGAAAAGTGTCATTGTGCATGACTTAGAGCCCGACAATATCGATTTTGAAAATCCAACCTACGGGGCGATCTACCAAATGTTCCGTAGCCAAGTGCATGAAAACAGACCACATGCGGAGGGAGATTTCATCAATCATCCCGATTCGGAAATAAGCCGCATGACAGCGCATTTCCTGACCATTCGCTACCCGCTCGCCAATTGGGCAGACCGTGGCATTTTCGTCAAAGATGAATCCAAAAAGCTGGCGCACTCGGTATTTAGCGCATTGTATTCCTTCAAGATCAAACATGTTGAACGGCTCAGCCACTCCAACAGAGAAGCTATCAAAACAGCCTCAGAACAAGGGGAAGATGTAGAGCCATTGTTGGATATACAAATGAATCTCGACAAGCTGCGAGCATCGCTGTCAGCCTATTTAAGCATTGTAGTATTGAGATAACAACACGCAACAAAGAATATTTTTTACCTTTTTCTTTTTTACTTCACCCATGGCTTTTCACAACATCCTGGGAAAACGCGGCGAAGATGAAGCCGCTAAGTTTCTCCTCAAAACCGGTTATACCATACTGGAACGATCCTGGAAATGGAAACATTTGGAAATCGACATCATTGCCACCAAAAACAACTTATTGGTAATCGTTGAAGTGAAATCGCGTACATCGGCACAACATGCCGACCCCGATGACACCATTTCAAAACAAAAGCTTCGTCACCTGTACGATGTAACCGAAAGGTATATGGAAATCAATCAAACGCCAATGGAAGTGCGGTACGACCTCATTACTGTGATCGATCATGGCGAAACCTGTTCTGTAGAGCACATTGAGGAGGCGTTCTACCCGTTTATGAGTTAGAGCGGGTGGCAAATGACTATCTTTGCAGCTTAGAACATCTTCCCCATGCCACGCCCGACCAAAAACAGCAAAAACCCCAAAACAGGCTCTTCTCCACGCACCGCATGGAAAAAGCCCGATGGCACCGCTTTGAGGAAGAGACGTGGTGATTATTTCCCAGATGAGGAAATCGATAAAAGATCAGCGCCTAAGAAGCGTTTCGGGTCGGATGATCGCAAACCTGCCTTCGGTGGTCGTGACGAGAAAAAACCTTTCACTCGCCGTGATGATTCTGGAGCCGATGACAAATCCTCGTGGGGACGCAAACCCGCCTCCGGCAGCCGTGACCGAGATGACAAAAAGCCTTTCACCCGACGCGAAGACTCAGGTAGCCAAGGCAAATCGTCGTGGGAACGCAAACCCGCCTCCGGTGGCCGTGACCGAGATGAGAAAAAACCTTTCACCCGACGCGAAGACTCGGGTAGGGAAGGCAGGTCGTCCTGGGGCCGCAAACCCGACTCCGGTGGCCGTGACCGGGATGGCAACAGGCCTTTCACTCGACTCGAAGACTCAGGCAGCACAGGCAGATCCGATTGGGAGCGCAAAGACCGCAAACTCACCCAGTCGCGAGAACAATCCTCGTGGGATTCATCAGATGAAAAACCCACAAGAGGAGGATACGAAAAAAGAGCAGGTAGAGGTAGCAATGAAAAACCATCTCGTACCTCTAACGATCGTCCGTACACAAGGCAAGATGATACACGTAGGGATGAAGCTGGAAAAGAGGAGGAATCGTTGTCGCGGGATTCATCAAGTCCTAGGTCCAAGCGCTCAGGAAATAAACCCTCATGGAAAAAGCGAGAACGCTACGATCGCATCGAACACTCAAACAATAAGGGCAATCGCTTTGAAAAAGGCAGTCGCTTCAAAAAGCGCGATGATGGTCGC
>JBKDSL010000113.1:0-3225 GCA_046340555.1 Bacteroidota bacterium | reverse complement strand
CACATGCTCGAAACCGTTCCGATCGAGAGCGTATGGCTGAAGTGAAAAAAATCACGGGCGTTTTCACAGGCGCTCACGTTCTCCATCCTTTTACGGGAGAAAAAATACCGGTTTGGGTAGGCGATTACGTATTGGCCGGCTATGGCACGGGAGCTGTAATGGCGGTGCCGGCGCACGATGCGCGCGACTATGCTTTTGCCAAGCACTTCAACATCCCCGTAAGGGAAGTGGTGCTAGGTGGCGATATCAGCAAAGAAGCTTACGAAGCCAAAGACGGTATTTTGGCCAACAGTGAATTCCTGAATGGCTTGTCGGTGAAGGAAGCACTCAAAACCGCCATCGAAAAGATCGTGGTTGGTGGCCATGGCGAACGGCAAGTGAATTACCGCTTACGCGATGCTGTTTTTGGAAGACAACGTTATTGGGGCGAGCCCATTCCCGTGTATTACAAGGATGATGTTCCTTATGCGATGGAAGAAAGCGAACTGCCTTTGGTGTTGCCACCGATAGACAAGTTTCTTCCTACCGAAACAGGCGAGCCTCCGTTGGCCCGCGCTGCCGGATGGAAATACCACGGCAAATACGAATACGAGCATACCACCATGCCCGGATGGGCAGGTTCTTCCTGGTACTTCCTTAGATACATGGATGCTGAAAATGCGTTGGCTCCCGCTTCCGCGGATGCGCTACAGTATTGGCGTGAAGTGGATTTGTACATGGGAGGTTCGGAACACGCTACCGGCCATTTGTTGTATGTGCGCTTCTGGACGAAGTTCTTATACGACTTGGGACATATTCCCGTTGACGAGCCTGCACGCAAGCTCATCAACCAAGGCATGATACAAGGCACTTCGGCATTTGTTTACCGTATCAACGGAACCAACAAGTTTGTTTCGCACGGATTGAAAAGCGGATACGACACTTCGGCGTTGCATGTGGATGTGAATATTGTTCAAAACAACGTGCTGGATACGGAAGCGTTTAGAAATTGGCGCGAAGAATACGCGAGCGCCGAGTTCATTCTTGAAGATGGCAAATACATCTGTGGCCACGAAGTGGAGAAAATGTCGAAGTCGAAATGGAACGTGGTAAGCCCCGATTCCATCATCGACCAATACGGTGCCGATTGTTTGCGCATGTATGAGATGTTCCTCGGCCCTATTGAGCAGAGCAAACCTTGGAACACCAATGGCATTACCGGCGTGAGCAATTTCTTGCGCAAATTCTGGCGTTTGTTTGTGCACGACGGCAAGTTCGAAGTAACGGACGAGGCGCCAACCAAAGAGGAGCTGAAGGCCTTGCATAAGGCCATCAAGAAAGTGACGGATGATATGGACCGATTCTCCTTCAACACATCCGTAAGTACATTCATGATTTGTGTAAACGAGCTCACCGACCTCAAATGCCGCAAGCGCTCCATCTTGGAGCCCCTTACCATACTCATATCTCCATTTGCTCCGCATATTTCTGAGGAATTGTGGCAGCGTATGGGTAACATAGACAGCGTTACCATGGAGGCTTATCCCTTACACGAAGAAAAGCATTTGGTGGAAGACGATTTCGACTATCCGGTTTCGGTCAACGGCAAAACGCGTTTCAAAATCACACTACCAAAGGCCTTGAGTGCCGCTGAGGTGGAGCAATCTGTTTTGACTTGTGCCGACATGGCCAAGTGGCTTGATGGCAATCCGCCTAAAAAAGTGATTGTCGTGCCCGGACGAATCGTCAACGTAGTTTTATAATACATCAATCATTGACAATTGAATTACCATGCGACAGTTAGACCAAAACGTTGAAGCCCTTATTTTCGCTAGTGAGGCGGCCGTCTCCTCCGATGAGCTCATTGCCAGTTTAAAGGCGGCTCATGGATGGGAGCTAACGCGCGAAGACATCACGGATGCTATCGGGCGCATCAAGGAGAAGTATGTGTCCGAGGATTTTTCTTTTGAGTTGAATGAAATCGCGGGAGGATACGAGTTCCTGAGTAAAAAGGATTTCCATCCCGCCATTCATGTTATGCTGCAACTCAAAGAGAAGAAAAGGCTTTCGACGGCTGCATTGGAGACACTGGCCATCATCGCTTACAAGCAACCCATCACCAAACCCGAACTGGAACAGATCAGGGGTGTGAGTTGCGATTACTCCATCCAAAAGCTTTTGGAAAAAGACCTGATAGTGATCTCAGGAAAAAGTGATGGTCCGGGTAAACCGATCCTTTATTCTACCAGCAAGAATTTCATGGATCATTTCGGATTAAGGTCGGTAAAGGACCTGCCCAAGTTGAAAGACATCCAACCGGGTGCGATGAGTGAGATTGGCACACCTTTGGAAATGATGGAGGACATACCGGTAGATTTGGCACCCGAGGAAGAAGGTGAAGCTGTACAAGTGGCTGAGGTTTCCTTTGATAGCGGCATCCAAGAAGATACCCAGGAGCCTGAAAACGAAGGCTCTGACCAGGCTCAGGACGAACAGCAGTAGAATGTTCCGATTTTTGGAACGCGGTTTGCAGTTACCAGTATAAATTCAGGTTATGGCAATGCGGTTGATTTTCATTTGGATGTTGGCGTCCTTTTCCCTCTTCGGGGATGTGGTGGCACAAACGGAATTGCGGACGGTAGTTAATAAAGCCTTCAAACCAGGTGAAACGTTGGATTATCGCATCCACTACGGATTGATAGATGCCGGTGAGGCAAGGCTTCATGTGAAGCCTACTACGTATAAAGTAAAGGATCGTTTGGCTTACCATGTAGTTGGCACGGGCAAGACCTTAGGTGCCTTTGATTGGTTTTTCAAGGTCCGCGACCGCTACGAAAGCTATATAGATACGGAAGCTTTGATTCCTTGGATTTTCATTCGTCGCATCAGTGAAGGGGGCTATGTGAAAAACCAGGATGTGAACTTTGATCATTACAACCGTAGCGCTAAAAGCAATACGGCCACAATTCCCGTTCCTGAGAATGTACAAGATTTGGTATCTGCCTTTTATTACGCCCGTACAATTGACTTCGCAAATGCAACAATTGGACAGGTGTTTCCGATGAAAGCGTACTTGGATGACGAGGTTTTCCCAATGAACATTAAGTACATCGGAAAAGAGGATATAAAAACCAAGTTGGGTACTTTCAGGTGCATAAAATTCCGTCCTATGCTTTTGCAAGGACGCGTTTTCAAAGAGGAGGAGGATATGACCGTTTGGGTTACCGACGATTTGAACCGCATCGT
>JBKDSL010000112.1:0-8564 GCA_046340555.1 Bacteroidota bacterium | reverse complement strand
TTCGCTGGGGATATCAAAACATGAACGATAAAACAATCATCGATTATTTTGTTGGGATTGGTGCTCGTAACTTCAGTGGTGAAAGACGAGACATCGGGCGACAGACTAACATCAACAATGGAAACACAGATTATATTTTAGGGGATAAACCCAGAAGCACCAAAGGCACCAAGTTCTTTTTTGAAGTTGGTATGAATATCGGTTTGTGGTGGGATAAGAAGTAAGTAACACGCTTTATTCAAAAACCAGAAAGGCCCTCCCAGTTGGAGGGCCTTTTTCAATTTGATTAAAATCATGCTCATTAAATCAATCGTTTTTTAACATTGCAGCAATGATAAAACTGGCATATACCTCTCCTGCTGAAGCTTTCAAATTGATCTCCCATGGTGCGCGGATATACATCCACGGAAGTGCGGCCACCCCCACCTATCTGGTAGAGCAGATGGCGTTGCACCACCAAATGTTCCAACAATCAGAGATTGTTTGCATCAGTGTTTTCGGCAATTTCCCCATCGCGCAAGAAGAGTTTTCCGATAATTTCAAAATCAGTGCACTTTTCGTTTCAGCTCCCATTCGCGAACAGATAAAAACCGGAAACGGCGATTACGTTCCTGTTTTCCTCAGCGAAATACCCGAACTTTTCAAAAGAAGAGTGCTCCCAATCGATGTCGCCATCATACATGTTTCTCCACCTGATGAAAACGGATATGTGTCTTTAGGTACTTCCGTAGATGCCGCCCGCACCGCCGTAGAAGTGGCTAAGGTGGTGATTGCACAAGTGAACCCTCTTATGCCAAGAACCCATGGGGATACGCTCATTCATGCCAGCAGCATACATGCAGCCATATGGCACGAGGATCCACTGCACGGGGTCAATTACTCAAAAGACATATCACAAGTCGAGATCCAAATCGGGAAACATGTTGCCGGACTCATTGAAAATGGCAGCACCCTGCAGATGGGTATCGGATGCATTCCTGACGCGGTTTTATCGCAGCTCACCAAACATAAACACCTGGGTGTCCATACAGAAATGCTTTCGGATGGAATACTTCAACTAATCGACTGCGGAGCCGTAGACAATAGCTTGAAGACAGAATACCGGGGTAAAACCGTGACGTCCTTTTGTGCTGGAACCTCCAAGCTGTATGGTCGCATACATAACAACCCTGATTTCGCGTTCCTAGACGTGGATTATGTGAACGAACCTTACATCATCCGCAAGAACCCAAAGGTGGTAGCCATCAACAGCTGTATTGAGATGGATCTGACCGGACAAGTTTGTTCCGATTCCATCGGGACCTACCAGTTCTCAGGTGTTGGCGGGCAGATGGATTTCATTCGAGGCGCGGCTATGTCGGATGGAGGTAAACCCATCATAGCTCTTCCAAGCAGAACCGGAAAGGGGGTTCCCCGTATCGTACCCGTTTTAAAGCCAGGGGCAGGCGTGGTTACCACGCGTGCGCATGTGCATTGGGTGGTTACCGAATATGGATCTATCAACCTTTTCGGGATGAGCCTTAAAAAAAGAGCAAGGGAACTGATCAAATTGGCACATCCAGACGACAGACTGGAATTGGAAAAAGCGTTTTACGAACGATTTAAACATGAATAAGAACATCCTTCCAATCTATTGGGTGCTATAACGTAAATTTGTGACATGGAGAACAACCGCATTTCCAATTTTGAAGGAGAAACCGCTTCAGGCTTTTTGGAAGACATGAGTATCAATGGCTTCGGACTAATCCGATTGGCAGTTGAGCGGATGAATGACGAAGACGAACGTGCCGATTTGAGTGAATGTGAAGAGGCGTTGGTGGCCTGTGAGATCGTGGCTGCCGCGCTAGGACGTCCAGCTGATGATTTCCCCGATGATTTGACCGAATGGATGGGAATATTCCTTCAAGAAGGCTCAGATCCCCATTATGAAGTTATTAACTTGGCAGAGCAAGCCTCATTAGCCATCGACCGTATACTCACAGATTCTGAACTGCGTGAATTGTGGTACGAAAGCCCCGTGTTTGAAGCTTGGATGGATGTACAAGTGAAACTTCAGGAACGTATACTGGATTGAACCATACAACGTGTCGAACAATACTTTCGGATCGATATTAAAACTGACAACCTTCGGGGAGTCGCACGGCGTAGCTATGGGGGGCGTTATTGATGGACTTCCATCGGGACTTCCCCTTGATTTGGAGGCGATACAGCAATTGGTAGATCTTCGCAGACCCGGTCAAAGCTCTATCACCACGCCCCGTAATGAACAAGATCGCGTTGAGATTCTATCAGGTGTAATGGATGGTATGACCTTAGGAACACCCATCGGCTTCATCATTCGAAATCAAGACCAGCGTTCGCACGATTATGATCAATTGAAGGATTTGTACAGACCCGGGCATGCCGACCACACTTGGGAGATGAAATACGGAGTCCGTGACTACCGCGGAAGCGGCAGGGCATCGGCGAGAGAAACCGTTTGCCGCGTAGTCGGGGGAGCCTTTGCCATGCAATTACTGAAACATTATGGCGTTCATATTCATGCCTGGACATCATCGATCGGGCCCGTGACTTTACCCGATACTTTTAATCCCGACTTCAACGCCATTTATCAGAATGATGTTAGAACTTGCCACCAGCCAACGGCCGATATCATGCGGCAGCACATTGAGGATATTAGAATTACTGGCGACAGTTGCGGTGGCGCCATCACTTGCGTGATACAAAAACTACCTGCGGGCATTGGCGAACCTGTGTTCGGTAAACTTCCTGCCCAATTGGCGGCAGCAATGATGGGCATTAATGCAGCCAAGGGTTTTGAAATGGGAGATGGATTCAGTGGAACCTTGATCAAAGGCTCGGAACACAACGACCTGATGCAAAACAAAAATGGCGTTACCTCCACCATAACCAACCATGCCGGCGGAACACATGGAGGAATAAGTAACGGCAACGAGGTATTATTCCGAGTTGGATTCAAACCCGTTTCCACCATTGCCGTAGAGCAAACCACCATAAACCGAGCAGGCGAAGAGATCAGTTTCTCTGCAACAGGACGGCATGATCCTTGTGTAGTACCCAGGGCTGTGCCTATCGTATCGTCTATGGCCGCTTTGGTTGTAGCCGACCTCATGCTAAAACACCGCACCACACGTTTATAGAACTTATAGATACAGATGACTCGTAAAAAGAAAATATTGCTTTCCATTTCAACAGTGCTGGCATTATTGCTGGTAATGATGGTTGCACTACCCTTCCTATTCAAAGACAAAATCATTGAAGCCGTCAAAAAAGGAGCCAATGAAAACGTCAACGCCCAAGTCAATTTCAGTGATGTTGGCGTAACCTTGTTCAGGCACTTCCCCTACCTCACCGTAAGTATCGACAGCGTCTCCATTGTCGGACGCGAGGCATTTGCAGGTGATACGTTGCTGCATGTTGGCAGAATTGTGGCTACAGTCGATTTGATGAGCGTGATAAGCGGAGACCAAGTGAGGATACGCAGCATATACTTGAATACACCAACCATCAACTTAATTGTTTTAGAAAATGGTCGAGCAAATTGGGACATTGCGATACCAGACACCACGCAAAAAACAGAATCAAAAGGATCTGGTGTGAAAATCCAGTTGAAGCGTTATGGTATCAAGAACGGCAATATTACTTATGATGACATGTCGCTTGGTCTTTATCTCAAAATGGCGAACGTTGTCCACAAGGGCCGTGGCGATTTCTCGGATGACTTCTTCAGCTTCTCTACCAAAACAGATGTTGAATCTCTAGATATGGCCTACGGAGGTGTGAAATACCTCAGCAAAACCAAGACATCATTGCAAGCCGATCTTGACATGGACATGAAGGCTATGAAATTCACCTTTAAGGACAACGAAATACAGGTGAACGAGCTGGTGATGGGTTTAACAGGGTTCGTGGCCATGCCCAACGATCCTATTGAAATGGATTTGAAATTCGACATCCGTAAAAACGACTTTAGCAACTTCGTTTCGTTGATACCGGGAGCCTACAAGGCTGATTTCGATAAGGCACAAAGCGCAGGAACCTTGGCATTGAGCGGATTCCTGAAAGGCGTTTACAGCGAAACCACTATGCCTGGTTTCGGTCTCGAATTGAAAATCGAAAAAGGACAATTCAGCTACCCTAGCCTACCGGTGGCTCTCAACAATGTATCGATTCATTTGTCTGTAAAAAATCCCGACGGTGTACCAGACAATACGGTAATCGATTTGAGCAGCATGCACGTTGAAGTTGGAAAAGACCCGTTCGATATGCGATTGTTGGTGAAAACCCCTGTATCCGATCCGCAAATAGACGGCTCGGTGAAAGGTCGGTTGGATCTAGGTGCAGTTGCGAGGATGTTCCCCTTGGAAAAGGACACCCGTCTCGCGGGTGTTTTGGAAGCCGATGTTGCAGCCGCGGGCCGTATGTCGGCCATTGAAAACCAGCGCTACCAATACTTCCGCGCAGAAGGCATGATAAGCTTGAAAGGTTTCAATTATGCAAGTACTGATTTTAAAAGTGGTATTGAAGTATCCATTGCTGAACTAGTATTCAATCCGAAAAATGTGACGCTGAATCAGCTTGCCTTGAAAACAGGCAAAACTTCACTCACAGCAACAGGATGGATTGACAATCTTATGGGTTATGTATTCAAAGAAAACCAATTGCTGACGGGCACATTGGATGTGAATGCCAATGTGGTTGACCTCAATGAATACATGACAACATCTACTGATACATCTACCGCATCAACTAGCACAGGCGTGTTTGAGGTACCAGGCAACATCGATTTCACCCTCACTGCCAAAGCAGGTCAAGTATTTATGCAAAAGCATGTTCTCAGTAACGCTGTAGCCAGTATGAATGTACGAGACCGTGCGATAATCATCAACAAGTTAGCATTCGGGCTTCTTGATGGCATGGTAGGAATGAGTGGAACATACGATTCCAAGGATTTGAAGAAACCTGCTTTCCAGTTCAATTTGGATGTGGCGGGCATGGATATCAAAAAAACCTTCCAGGCTTTTGAGTCGGTTAAAAAACTTGCACCAGTTGCAGAGCAGTGTAGTGGTAAATATGGTGCCGTATTCAACATCAAAGGAGAAATGGATCAAAAGATGGAGCCTGTTTACAACTCATTGACAGGAGGCGGTAAGCTTCAGACATCCGGATTGACTGTTGACAACTTCAAGCCGTTGGTTAAGGTGGCCGAAATGCTCAAAATGGATCAATTCAAAAGTTTCTCGCCCGACAACCTGAATATTTCCTTCAGATTTGAAAACGGTCGCGTGCAAGTAGATCCATTCCCATTGAATATGGTAGGAATAAAATCAACGGTTACAGGTTCGAACGGATTTGATCAATCGATTGATTACAATATTGTGTCATCTATACCATTGCAGATAGCAGGATTGCAAGCCTCTGATGCCATTAATTCGTTGCTATCAAAAGCCAACAAGGCAACTGGCACAAACATGAGTATAGGCCGTGAAGCCAAGGTAACATCTCACATTACTGGCACTGTAAAAGACCCTAAAGTGGACGTCTCGTTTGGTGATGGAGCCGCAGCTGGAACAACTTCAGTTAAAGAGCAGATAAAAGATGCTATTGATACGAAAGTGAAAGAATTGGAGGACAAAGCCAAAGCAGAAGCTGAAAGACTCAAGAAAGAAGCGGAGACTAAGGCAAAAGCCGAGACCGATAGACTCAAAAAAGAGGCAGAAGCAAAGGCCAAAGCCGAAGCTGATCGATTGAAAAAGGAGCTCGAACAAAAAACCAAGCAAGAAGCCGAAGACAAGCTGAAAGACTTATTCGGCAAGCCTAAAAAGCCTTGAAGCGTTTCATCTCTTACATATCACTTTTATTAACCCTGTGCATTCCCGCATCTGCTCAGAATATGCGTGTATGTGCACCCCCTGTTTCCAAAAAGGCTTCCAAGCTTCTGGATGAAGCCAAGGGAATGATCAAGTCAAGAGAGGATTACGCTAAAACCAAGAAAGTCCTTTTAGATTGCCTTCAAGAAGATACCGCTTACGCGGAAGCACTATTGGCTTTAGGGGATTTGGCCTTTATGAAGAAGGACTGGGTAACCATGAAAGATGCATACAGGCGCTTGATTGTCACTTGCCCGGATGGCGACGACAAAGCATATTATCGCCTGGGTGTTTACTTATACGAAACCAACAAAGCAGCCGATTGCATTCCATATCTGAAATCCTTTTTGGAGTTTGCTGGTGCGAATGAGAAAATGAATGTTGAGGCGGAACAAATGTTATTCCGCTCCAAGATGAAAATGAATCCCGTTCCATTCGACCCAAAACCTGTTCAAGGTGTTTCCACGGCAGATCCTGAATATTTGGCGGCAATTGCACCCGACGACGATACATTCTTTTTTACCAGGAGATATGATGAGACAAAGAAAGGCTCCATCACTCCGGTGAGCGTTGAGAAGTTCATGATTGCCAAACGCGATACTAATGGAGTGTTCAATAAAGGAGAGCCCCTTCCCTTTCCCTTCAATGCGGCCAATAATAACAACGAGGGCGGACCTGCCATCAGTAAAGACAACCGCATGATGGTTTTCACCCGAAACAACAATGGCAATTTCGATCTTTTCTTCTCAACCATGGGAATTGAAAAATGGGGCGAAATCCAAAACATGGGATCTAGCGTGAATGATCCTAAGCAATGGGATTCACAACCCAGCATGGCCTCCGATGGCAAAACGATTTATTTCGCCACCTACCGTGATTCCGTGAACGGCACTAGCGACATTTACATGACCACGAAAAAAGACGGTACTTTCACTAAGGCCGTTAGGGCTTCATTCAATACCAATGGAAATGAAAAATCACCTTTCATCCATCCTGACAACAGCACATTTTATTTCTCCAGCGACAGTCTACCCGGCATGGGTGGTTTCGATATCTATATGCTGAAAAAGGATGCAACTGGAAAATGGGGCAGACCCGTGAACATGGGATACCCGATCAATACCGAAGGTGATGAAGTTGGTTTCATAGTTAGCACCGATGGAACCACTGGTTATTTTGCCAGTAACAAGCTTTCAGGTACTGGCGGATACGATATCTACTCATTTGAGATTCCTGCCGACAAGAGGCCCGAGAAAATCCTTTTCGTTAAAGGAAAGCTTACAGGTGAAAACGACTCGATTCCACCAGCAGCAAAAATCGAACTGAAGAACATTCGAACAAGCGAAATCATTGATGTGGATTATGATTCCTTAACAGGACACTATGCGTCGGTTGTAAAAATGGATGCCGATTACATAATGACGGTAAAAAGTGAAGGTGCTGCATACAGTTCAAGATATTTTGAAATGTCAGATACCACGAAAGGAAGAGTAATGTCGGGCGATTTGGAAGTTAAAAAGCTACAAGTTGGTGAAACTTACAATTTGAACGACATTCTATTTGGAACCAACTCGGCGGAGATGAGCGAACGAAACCAGAACATTGTAAAAGACTTTGCCACTTACCTAGATTCAAACCGGTCACTAAAGGTTTCAATTCAAGGCCATACCGACAATGCCGGTGATCCAGCAAAAAACCTGGAATTAAGCAACCTACGAGCTAAAGCGGTTTATGAATTGCTGGTTAAAGAAGGCGTGACCGCACAGAGACTTTCATATAAAGGTTATGGCCAAACAAAACCTGTTGCCGACAACCTTACCACGGAAGGTAAAGCCCAAAACCGAAGGACAGAATTTGTTGTGATTGGAAAGTGAAAAATCACTTAGGATTTTTAGGGAGCTCAAAATCTTTTACTTCACCTCCCCCACTACTATCTTCCACTGATTTATAAATCTGCATCAGATCTCCTGGAGTAACCTGTTTGTAATCGGATGGGATAGCGAACACTGAATCAGGAACAGGCTCTGATATCACTTGTCGGACCGAAAACATCATCTTCAGCCCATTCTGATCCACCATGAATTCCATTGGAAATCCATCCACACCTGGAAATTGAACATTCACTGCAAGTCGTGCCTTGATACGATCGGTATAATAGAGATTTGAACTGACATTGTCCTTGTTCTTCATCACAGCACGTTTACAATCGAACCCTGCAATATTCTTCCGCTCGGTATCGAAAACCGTAATCTGGTTATTATTCTGGGTTGGAACAGGTCCCTTACCAGGGGTCATAACGATATAAGTTTTGGAATCCATAAACTCGGTGAGCGCTGTTACTTCACCAGACTTATAATTATAAATGGAAGTGCTGCTCATGCGTGGACCCACATTTAAGTCGCTCCGTGTCAAATCGCCTTTTAAATAAACAACCGACTCACGGGGCAAGGAGCCGCGGGTCGCATCATCCATAACGAGTTCAGGAAATGTGATATCGTACACAATTCGTCCCTCAGTGAAATCCTGCGCATAGGCAGGGACAAACCCAAGCAACAATGAAATTATTAGGATTTTGCAACGAGCCATTTGATAAGTATATCGAGTTTTATAAGTTCGCTTAATTTAATCGGAAAGGGAATTCTGATTTGTTTAATTTTCAAGTAGGCATAAATC
>JBKDSL010000111.1:0-1814 GCA_046340555.1 Bacteroidota bacterium | reverse complement strand
CCCCTAAAGTAATACAAAAAAGAGTCAGCAATGTAAAATCCATCTGGCATAATGAACACCAAGATGATGTTGGTTTGGAAAAAGTACTGCGCCTATTTTTAGCCGTATCCCAATTTGCATTTCCCGGGATCTATATAAAACAGCTATTTGGTTACAGAGGTGTACATTTCCAAGAATTGGCAATCGACATGTATATTCTTGCAAAAATATTTTTTCCTTTTTGCCTACTCTACTTCAATCTGGAACTTAATCCAATCGTTGTTTCCATTCTCACTTGGCTATTATTGGAGACCATAATGTACATATCCACATTGGTGTTTGCATCAGACCTGTTTGACCAACCAAGATCGTACCGCCGATCGATGCTGTTGTTATTTATGGATTACTTTCAAATTGTAATGAGCTTTGCCGTACTATACAAAACAGGTAACCATCTTAACCAACCTCTCATCCATTGGTTTGACCCGATATACTTCAGTGTTGTAACTTCTGCAACTGTTGGCTATGGCGATTTTCATCCGACAACAACATTCGGAAAACTCTTGGCTACCGCACAAATAGTCATATTCTTCATAGTGGTCATGTTCATCCTTAACTTCTTTTCGCATAGAATAGAACAAAAAGGATATTTCGGTAATAAGGAATAAAAAAGTCCCAGAACATCATGTCCGGGACCCTTTTATCAAACAAGAATGCTAATACTATTTGTAAATCGTATTGGTATTTGTATTGTAGAACATGAAGGACCATAAATCGGCTTGCTCCTCAATTGTTTTGGATATGGGCTTTCCTGCACCATGACCGGCTTTAACATCGATTCGGATCAAGAGCGGGTTTATATTGGCTTTACGTTTCTCCTGGAGTTCGGCGATGTATTTGAAAGAATGCGCAGGAACCACACGGTCGTCGTGATCTGCAGTCGTAACCATTACAGCAGGATATTCAACTGCTGGGTTTACATTATGCAAAGGCGAATATTTATACAGATTTGGGAAGTGCGCCAATGTATCGCTAGAGCCATATTCTACCACCCATCCCCAACCTACAGTAAATTTATGGAAGCGCAACATATCCATAACACCAACTCCTGGGAAAGCGACTTTGAACAAATCGGGGCGCTGATTGATAACAGCACCAACTAACAATCCACCATTTGACCTTCCTTCCAAAGCCAATTTGGATGATGATGTGTATTTCTGGCTGATCAAATATTCGGCCGCCGCAATGCAGTCGTCAAATACATTCTGCTTCTTTTCTAGCTTGCCCGCCTCATGCCATTTTTCACCATACTCTCCGCCGCCTCTCAAATTAGCTACGGCATATACTCCCCCATTCTCCAACAATATCAACCTAGATGCACTGAAGGATGGCGTAAGGCTTATATTGAATCCACCGTAACCATAAAGCAAAGTAGGATTGTTTCCATCCAATTTAATTCCCTTTTTATGGACTATGAACATGGGCACTTTTGTACCATCCTTACTTTTATAAAACACTTGTTTGGTTTCGTAATCATCCGGTGTGAATTTCACTTCGGAGGACCTGAACAATTCCGATTTACCGGATGCGATATCATATTTGTAAATCGTTGGAGGATAAACGAACGATGTGAAACTGTAGAAAATAACCTTGTCATCCACCTTGCCACCGAAACCACCAGCCGTTCCCAAAGTTGGGAATGTGATTTCCTTTTCTTTATTACCATCCAAAGAAAATTGAAAGGTTTTGGTGGTAACATCCTTCAAGTAGCTTACGAAAAGCTTACCGCCAGCGGTACCTGCACCTTGTAACAGATCGGATTGCTCTGGAATCAA
>JBKDSL010000110.1:0-1406 GCA_046340555.1 Bacteroidota bacterium | reverse complement strand
ATCAAAAGCACGCATTGTTTCTGCAAGTTACCGATAGCAAAATCGCGCAGCTTGTTTCATGGATTATTATCCTGCTCGTAGCTATCAACATGTTCCACGTGGCATCCTTCATTGATAATGAAATCATAGCACTTGTAACCGTATTTATAATCATCGGGCAGATTGAAAAGAAAAACAGAATCGTGAATTTGAATGGTTCAATTTTCGACTTCTTGGGGAAAATATCATATGGAATTTATGTCATTCACCCGTTAATCACTTTTTACTTGTCAAAAATCATAGTCGTCACCGATCGAAATGATGTATTGAATTATATAGTGGTTTATTTTTCAGTTTTTGCTGCAACCATTATAGTATCTTATGTTTCGTATCATTACTTCGAAAAGCGTTTTTTAGAATTGAAAGACAAGTACAGCACAGTCAAAAGTTCGGGATAATTACACACCCCCAATCGCCATGGTCCAATTGCAAATTGATTTAAGCGATGTCTATTTTAACCCCTTAACAACCGTACTCGTCCGATTTTTATCGGACTGAAGCGTCGGGCAAACTACAAAGATGTGCCGATGATTGATTTTATTCGGACCAACAAATAAAACCTAACTAACCAACTCCTTCGCCTGATATAATTCGGTTCAAACCGCACAGGCAGCATCTTACACCGGGAAGGGATTGGACATTTCCCAAATGAATGAATTGCATGTATGCATCTGATTAAATTTAAAATCAATATGAAATTTAGATTTTCAATAGGAGGGTATTTCAGCGGCCGGTTTGAAGTTATTTTGAAAAATGATTCACTTCTTTTTTTTGTTTCCAGCCGTCCCATGCCCATAGATATCTCGAAACCCGATTATGTGATTCCCATTGAAGGCGAAACCGAATTCCTGAACCTGATTTCATTGATTGAAGGACTAAAATGGGAACGAAGCTACAATGCCCCGATTATGGACGGAACCCAATGGGTTCTGGAGTTTGCATCTGAAAACAAAAAATCGAGTTGCTACGGCAGTAATGCTTAACCTGCCGATTTTGACGCGTTTTTGGATCAACTGAAAGCGTTAACATCCAAATACAATATACCCGACGATTTATTGGCAATGTAATCTTGAGAGCTAAGGCTTCGTTATCAATGTGTCATTATCGATATCAAATACCATTCGAATTCACTTCCCTGAAAATCGTCCTCGTCCGATAGCTATCGGACGAGGACGGGAGAGGTCATTTGAGCAGTCGGCTAATCAAAATTTGAGTAGAGTAATACCTGATGGAATTGCGCCTATCAATTCATACGAGGCTTCTAAAGCCTCTTGTTTTCCCTCGTTGTTGGTGTGGGCTGCTTCGGGGTTGGACGGGGATTTTTCCCCATCGTAACCGCCGCAAACCAAATCCGCTCCGGGTCGCAT
>JBKDSL010000109.1:0-6224 GCA_046340555.1 Bacteroidota bacterium | reverse complement strand
GTACTGTGGTGCTTTTGCCGAGTTCAAGCGCTTTTCGACAATGCAAATCTCAACACACATTTTTTTTAAAACAAATTTTCAATTCAACTTAAACGTTTAATTTAAAATCCGCTTTTCAATGAAATTCATTTGCAATCATTGCGGCAAAGCCGTGAGAGGTCGCACGGACAAGAAATTTTGTCATTTGTCGTGCAAAAATTCATATCATAACTCAACTCGTAAAAAAAGATTCGAAAGCTTTGGTGAAGAACCCAAGCCACCTCGCTATGGAAAACGGGCTCTGAGGAAATAAGCCTGAATTCAGGCTCTTGTTGTAACTTAGAGCCATGAATATATTGACAGGTGAAGGGCTCGGCAAGGCGTTTTCTGAAAAATCCCTTTTTGAAGGGATCAGCATTTCACTGCAAAAGAATCAGAAGTCGGCTCTCATAGCTGCCAACGGGGTTGGAAAATCAACCTTGTTACGGATATTAGCTGGTAAAGAAACAGCTGACTCAGGAAAAGTAAGTATTCGAAATTCGGTTACCATGGGATACCTGGAGCAGGAGCCGGCTTTGGATCCCAACGCCGGAATCATGGATGTCATTTTTGAATCATCCTCTCCTGTATTGAAAGCACTTGGCCGCTATGAGTACTTGATTGATTTAGGGGAATTGGCTGATAAAAATGAGCTTCAGGAGACCATAGATCTTATCGATTCCTTAGGTGCATGGGATCATGAATCGAAAGCAAGGGAGATCCTGTCCAAACTCGGTATTCACGATTTGGAAAAAACAATCGGCACACTTTCGGGAGGTCAAAAGAAGAGGGTTGCACTTGCCAGGCTGTTGGTTGAAGAGCCCGACATGTTACTATTAGACGAACCGACCAACCATCTGGATTTGGATATGATTGAGTGGTTAGAGTCTTATCTAAGCAAACTCAGCAAAACAATCCTTTTGATTTCCCACGACCGGTATTTCCTAGAAGGTGTTTGTGACACAATTCTAGAACTCACATCCGATCGCCTCTATTCTTACCAAGGTGATTACGCCTATTTTCTTGAAAAGAAGGAAGAGCGTGAATTCCGTGAAGGTAGGGAAATCGATAAGGCTAACAATTTATTGAGGACAGAGATAGAATGGATGCGTAGGCAACCTAAAGCACGAAGCACGAAGCAAAAGGCTCGAATCGATTCTTTTTATGACCTCGAAAAAAAGGCTGGTTCTGCCAAAGTTGAAGACAAAATGCAAATCACCATGCAAATGTCGCGCATGGGAAGTAAAATCCTCGAGCTGGAAAATGTGTGTAAAGAGCTAGGCGGAAGGAAACTCATAAATGATTTAAGCCATGTCTTCAAAAGAGGAGAGAAGATAGGAGTGGTGGGAAAGAACGGAAGCGGTAAATCAACGCTATTGAATATGATCATGGGTTTGGTCAAGCCGGATGCCGGTAGGATAAGAGCAGGGGAGACCATGAAGTTCGGTTACTTCTCTCAAGAAGGGTTAAAGTTGCCAGCCGACAAAAGGGTTATTGAAGTTGCGCGCGACATTGCAGAGTACATAGATACCGGCAATGGGAATTTTATGAATGTCACTAAATTTCTTGAATACTTCAGATTTAGCCCATCAACTCAATATAATTTCGTTTCAAAACTCAGTGGTGGCGAAAAGCGAAGGCTTCAACTGCTTACCGTATTGCTTCAAAGTCCCAATTTTCTGATTTTAGATGAGCCGACTAATGACTTGGACATCGTTACCTTAAATCTTTTAGAGGAATTTCTGATTGGTTACGAAGGATGTTTGCTATTGGTAACACACGACCGATATTTCATGGATAAGCTCGTTGATCATGTTTTTGTGTTAACCGAAGGTGGGAAAGTCCTTGACATCCATGGTAATTATTCGGCCTACCGCGACGCCATAAATAATTTGGAAAAGAAGCCGGTTAAGCCTGAGGCAGAAGCAACTATAAACGATACCAGAAATCGAAACCGTAAGGAAAAGTTAACCTATAAGGAGCAGCAGGAATACCAGTCAATTGAATCCGAAATCACAAATTTGGAAACTGAAAAAGTTCAATTGGAGAACAAGCTATCTGATGCGTCATCCAGTGCTGAAGAAATACATATGACTTCATCAAGATATGGTGAAGTATGTAAATTGATTGATGATAAAACCACCAGGTGGTTGGAGTTGGCAGACAAGGCAGGCTAATGTCAGGTGTTTAAATGTTCCAAAACCAATTTATTGAGTTTTTCAGCTGAACCTACCGAATACTTTCGATTTTCAAATTCAGTTACGTTCTTCACCCAATTCATGACATTGGTAAGTAAAACCTCTTCAGCGTCTAAAAGGTCGGCTTTGGTAAGAGGAATTTCCCTTACGGGGATGTCGTTTCGGTTCATAATTCCAATGAGATGACGGCGCATAACACCCTCGATACATCCTTCCGTTAGAGGTGGAGTATAGTACTCATTTCCATTTTTCAAAAACAAATTGGAAGTGTGCGATTCCACCAACCTATTCTCATTGTTCATGATAATGCATTCATCAGCTCCTGAAGATGCAGCATGGATTCCCGCCAACACATAGATTAGGCTACTAGTGGTTTTAAATCTAGATACCATGGAATTATCTTTCCGCATGGATGGGAAAAGCACCACTTTGCAATCAGCAACCTGTGACAAATCTTTAGCCTCGCTTTCACGGATCATCAAATGCCATGATGAATTGAGATCTGAAGGTGTATAAAAACCTGAGGCATCGCGGTAAAGGGTCAGTCTTGCTCGTCCGTTTAAAATCTTTTCAGATTGAACCGTATTGGAAATGATATCATGAATTTGCTTTTCAAAAGCTTCCATAGGATGTTCCAAACACATGCGATCCATACCAAACATCGCTCTTTCAATATGGCTTGATAGGAATTGTGGTTTGCCATTGAATATCCGAATGGTTTCGAATAATCCATCACCAAAAAGAAAAGACCTGTTTTCACCATTTAATATGGTGGAGCCTGGATGTATTCTGTTACCATTCAGGTATTCAATAATCCTGCTCATAGAATTTGATTCAAATTGGACATGAAATCAGTGTTGGTGTGCACCAAGTGTCCTTTTATGCCACTGTCTTGCGCGGCATGCAAGTCACGTTCCATGTCTCCAATGAAAAAAGATACATTTCTATCAATATCAAAACGGGCAATGGCCTTTTCAACCAACAAGCTGCCTGGTTTTCGGCATAGGCATTTG
Organism: Bacteroidota bacterium; assembly: GCA_046340555.1. GTDB lineage: Bacteria > Bacteroidota > Bacteroidia > AKYH767-A > OLB10 > JALRAP01. Next base: position 2,995 of record JBKDSL010000109.1, on the reverse strand, counting down.
CCGAAATCCGTATGGTGTGGACAATAATAAATATCCAATAAGGAAACACCTTCATTTTGAAAAAGTTGAAGCATATGGTGGTGAAGCTTATCTACATCGTTGTGACTGTACAAGCCTTTGGCGATTCCACCTTGGTTTGTAATTACAATTATATCATATCCTAATTCACGAATCTTTCGACAACCATTAAGTACGTTTGGCAGCATTTCAAAATCGTCAATCCTCCACGTATAATCCTTTCGATCTTTATTGATCACTCCATCACGATCCAGAAAAACCACTTTTCGCATCTAGAAGGATGTTAGATTGTCTATGAAATGTAGCAACAAGGATGGCTTCAGTGCGATGGTGAATACCACACCGAATACGGCTCCCCAAAAATGTGCGTCGTGATTGATGTGGTCATTACCCCGTTTATCCATGTAGTAACTGTAGAATAAATAGGCCACTCCTAGCAGTATTCCTGGCACTTTGATAATAGCATACAGGTAAATTGGCCTCAATGGGTCGAAGAGTATGGCAGTAAAAAGTATCGCCGCCACCGCACCGGAGGCTCCTAGAGCGTTATATCCAGCATTGTTGAGATGTTTTTTATAGGAAGGGGTGATGGATATTACAATCCCACCTATATAAAGCAGCAAAAAATAAAAAGTAGCCTTGTCATCAAATACCGCGGCATAATACATCTCAACCACCTTTCCAAAGCTGAAAAACACCAACATGTTGACACCTAAATGCAACCAATCAGCATGAATAAAACCGCAGGTAACGAATCGCCACCATTCTTTTCTAACTCCAATCATATAAGGATTGAAAATCATCTTCGACATAACTTCCCGGTTATAGAATGCAATGATGGAAATGGCAACGGTTAGTACAAGTATATATAGTGTCATTTGAAACCAAAATTAATATCTAATATCGTGAATGACAAAAAAGAAAGCCGCCGGAGTACTCCGACGGCTTTACTTTAATTATCAAAGTACAAGATTACATCTTCACAACCTTTTCCACCGCATTGATTCGGTTTCCTGTGACACGAATCGAATAGGTACCTGTAGAAAGTCCTTGAACATCGATTCCATGGTTGTTTGTGCCTGAATATATGTCAAGCGACTCGCTGTAAACAACTTTGCCGGAGATATCTAGAATTTCAACATTGGCCTTTTCAGTTACATTTGATACAATATTCAGTTGCAACATGTCTGAGGAGAAAAATGCATTCATTGTAGCATTGGAGCCATTTTCCATGATGCCTGTGTTGCAATTGGGGTCACCTGCAGCATATAAGGTTACCATAACAGATGTTCCAGTGTAGGTGCAACCAGGATCGAGAGTAAGGGCTGTTACATTACCCGTTCCAGTGGCGTTTCCATAAACAACAGGAGTAAAATAATATACACCGGATTGGAATATAACGCCATCATTGATCAAAGTAGTATTGATAGTTGCTGGAGCTGGATAGTTTACTCCAGAACCACCTACAACACCGGGGGCACCAAGAGGATTGGGGTTGCCGGAAATGTCAACTGTAGAAACAAGGATACTGAAACCATAAGTTGTTCCTTGGTTGGGTGGAACGGCACCGGTAGTCGAGAAGAACAAGGTATCGCCAAAGCAGATCGTAAGATCTGGAGCAGATCCAACACCAGTTTGAATGGCCGCATCTCCGCAATTGATTTGAGCTAAAGTTTGGAATTTATAGATGCCATCAGTAGAAGGGGAGGTGGTAAAACCACCGGTCCACATGGTATTGATATCATGAATACCTAATGCAGTCCTTTGGGTTCCAATTTCGATATCAGTCCAATTTTGTCCACCATCGTCAGAATAAGATGAACCTGTTGTATATGTGGTATTTGCTCCAGTAGAAACCAGTCTAGAAGCTGTACCTGGAACATATTTGATATCATTACCCAACATGTTTCCAACGGGAGTCCAGGCAGTCCATGTAGCACCGCCATCGATGGTTTTCCTTGCTGTTTGAACACCTGTAGTGCCGTTGAAAAGTCGAGCCAAACCGGAGGTAGAGTTCCAAAATACCACATCAATGGCATTATTGGCAGGCACGGTGATTCCAGTGGCAGCCACAGTCCAGTTCAAACCGCGGTCGATAGAGCGATAAACACGGCCTTTGTTGGTATCAAACCAAATGGTATCGCCTGCGACATCGTAGTGGTCAACAATTCCGTACTCACCAGCCAATGGCGCTGGAATGTTTGCTCCTGGTACAGCTGTCCATGTGCTTCCACCATTTGATGTAGTGTATAATTCGAATTCACTTGCCACCGGATCTCCCATAGAGAACCCGTTGTTTGCATCCCAGAAGTGTACAATGTTAGGGAAAGAAACGCCAGCGGTATTGAAGATTTGGCCAGCACCTTGTTGGTTCCAAGTCACACCGCCATCAGTGGTTTTCCAAATTCCACCGCCAGAACCAGCAGTGGCATTGTACATAACCGCCCAGGCAACTTGATCATTCAATCCGAAAATCTGCGACCAAGCATGGCCTGCAGGTGCAGGAATTACTCCTGGAATCCAAGTAGAACCGCCATCGATTGTTACCGAGTAGTCGCGAATGTTGAGGTTTGAACCTGATCCATCGTAAGAAGAAATCCAAACAACGTTTTGATCTACTACGCTGATATTAAAAACGCCTGTTGAGGTGGTGGGGAATCCAGTTGCTTGAGAGATCCACGTTCCACCCTGTGCCATGGCACTTGCTATGCCAACAAGGAAGCACAATGAGCTAAGTAATGTTCTTTTCATTTATTGGTTTGGTTTTAAGGTTTGTTGTTTCAAAAATAGGGGATATTCCTTTAAATATTCATCAATACATATCTATTATAAGCCTTGATATACAGTGTATTATGAAATATCTTGTGGGGGCATTACAATTAAACGTTTAATATAAATCAGCCATGGATTATTAATACTATACTTGAGTCCTAAATAAACCGCAATACCATTTTTCTACAGGTATGCATCATTTTTC
>JBKDSL010000108.1:0-16210 GCA_046340555.1 Bacteroidota bacterium | reverse complement strand
TTCCAAAACATCCAAACCATTTTGCGAAATGTAAACATCCACTGCACGCTTGTCTTGGCGGTTGGTTTCGCGTGTAACAAAGCCTTTCTCCAACAAACGATCCACCAATCGTGAAGCATTGCTGCTTTTATCGAGCATGCGTTGCATGAGCAAATTGACCGTAGATGGTTTGGGATGTTGTCCACGCAGGATACGAAGCACATTGAACTGCTGCGGTGTTAAAGCGAACGGCTTCAGCGTTTCGGTGTTTTTCATATTGAGCCAAGAGGCCGTGTACAAGATGTTCACAGCTGCTCTTTGCAAATCAGATTTGAAACTGACGGACTGGCCTATCTCTTTTTCAATATCCATAAATTCAACGGAAATAGCGGCGCAAAATTAGGTACGTAAAAGCCGAATCACCTCAATTATTCCGCCAACGGACTGATTATGGCTGTGGGATGCGGTAAAACAACCCGCATTTGAATACAAGACCATCGGATTGGAGAACGAGTTCGCCAGTCTGCTCACGGTTCCATAACGTACGGAAGGCCGAATGACCGACCTCGGCAACAAGAACCAACTTGGATACCAACCGGTAGTCGGCATACAAGAAAAGCTGGTTATCATATTGCTTTACGTATCCGCCACTGGGCTTTCTAAATGAACTTGCAGGACTTCTAAAAAAAACGCCTGCATTGATGCGTTCGGAAATCCGATGCTGCAACCGCATGTTGGAAGGCAGCAATCCAAACAAGCGCCACGAATCTGAAATGCGCCAATCACATCCCACCAAAGGAAGAAAATACGCGCCGAAAAACTCGTTGTTGTAATAAGCACCTAGTCGAAACCATAGTTTTTGACCAAACCGTTTGGATGCCAATACTGCACCTCCAAGTTGCCATCCATCGTCCACAAACAGTTGCGAATATCCGTTGAACCGGTTGATGGCAGTAACCGAAAGCATACGCGTTGAGTCGGATGCATAAAATACAAAGTTCAAGGGGAGCGCCAAACTTTCTAGTTTCCAAGGCTTTTCGAGACCAGGACCTGATTCCAACCTTTGTTCGTAGGCAGGTGAGAAAATCAACTTGAATCGAGGAGCAACATTTAAGGGAACCGAAAGGGAAGCAGTAAAAGACTGCTCTCCTACTGAATCACGATGGAAAGAGGCGGGCGAATTCCAATATTGCACACCGGCCAAATCAAAATAGGGCTGGGCATTTGCCGTTCCAATCAGGAAGTAAAAGCACGGAACGACCTGTAAGACAAGGCCAAGGATTGTGTTTATAACTTTGTTTTTCAATGCTTTACGATAATGCTTGGGAAGGCTTAAAGTTTGTAAATTAGCCATTCTAAAATACCTAAAATCATGAGCATCAAAACTCTGAAAATTGTCGCACTTTTCATTCTCGCCTCCGCAAGTGCCTTTGCGCAGGATTTTTCATTCCAGATGGCGATCACCACACCCAAGATGCCCGATGGAATGACCATGAAAGTTTCATCGTCGATGAACAAAGTGGCCATCCAACCAATGAACGGACCGATGTCGGCTATGCGAATCATCATTGATGGTGATGCCAAAAAGCAATACGTGCTGATGGAAAACAAAGGACAGAAAACCGCCATGGTGGTTGATCCTTTCGATGCGAGCAAGACATCCCAACCTGCTGTCAAGCCTACCGTACGCCACACCAAGGAAATCAAAACCATTGGCGGACTCAAATGCACCAAAACCATTGTTGAGGCGAACGGCAACACCACCGAAATGTGGCTCGCAAAAGAATCCGGTATCAACTACCAGCAATTTTTCAAGATTTTCAATAGCACCAAAGGAACACCTGGGATGTCTGCTGTTTTACCTGACGCTGCCGACATCAAAGGATTCCCAATGGAAATCACAACCAAAGAAAAATCAGGTGACGCTACCACCATGCGCATGAGCAACATCAGCAAAACAAAGGTGGACCCATCGGTATTCAACCGCGCCGGTTACAAGGAGGTTGATATGACCAAAAAATCACGTTGATCTTTAAATATGGACCCCGACGAATCGATTACCCGTACCTTGTTCCTGGTTCAACCTTTATATCCAATGAACCATGGCTGTTGAACTACTATTAACCCTTGCCCTCTTATTGCTGAACGGCTTTTTTGTGGCCGCTGAATTCGCAATCGTAAAAGTCCGCAGCGCGCAAATTGATTTGAAGGCGAGCAAAGGCAACAAGATTGCCGGCATTGCCAAACATATCACCGAACACCTAGACGCTTACCTTTCGGCCAACCAATTGGGTATTACCATGACCAGTCTGGCGCTGGGATGGTTCGGAGAGGAAGTCTTCTCGAAACTCATCACCAAAATTTTCACCGTATTCTCCATTCCTGTAAGTGCGGAGTTCATGGACAAGGCCGCATTCCCCTTGGCATTCGGGATGTTGACCGTACTGCATATCGTATTGGGAGAGCTGGCGCCTAAAACCATTGCCATCCGCCATCCCCTTACCACCACGATGGCCATATCTCTGCCCCTGCGCGTATTTTATATTGTTTTCAGTCCGCTAATCTGGGTGCTCAACAATATGGCCAACCTGTTGTTGCGCATGATTGGCATCCCACCCACCATCGGTCACGATATCCATACCGAAGAAGAATTGCGACTCTTGCTTACCGAAAGCGAAGAAGGCGGCGCCATCAAACAATCGGAGCATGAGCTGATACAGAACGTTTTTGAGTTCGACGACCGTGTGGTGCGACAAATCCTCGTGCCTCGCGTAAAGGTTTCAGCAATCGACATAGATGAGGTGAACGAGAAGATCCTCAACCAGGTGATTGATGACCAATATTCACGCTTCCCGGTTTACAGTGATACGCTCGACAACATCATCGGCATCATTCACACCCGCGACCTGTTGAAGATCTTGCGATCCAACAACTTCAGTGGCATCCGCGACATCATCCGCCCTGCGTTTTTCATACCTGAAACCAAACGCATCAACGAATTGCTGCGCGAACTGCAAACGCAACACATCCAGATGGCTATCGTGACAAATGAATTCGGTGAAACCGCCGGCATTGTCACCATGGAAGACATCATCGAAGAATTGGTTGGCGAGATACAGGATGAGTACGACGAGGAAAAGCCATCGGTGGAGAAAAAGAGCGAAACAGAATTCATCGTAAACGCACAAACATCCATCTCCGATGTTAACGATCTGCTTCCGGTTGCCATTCCTGAGTCACCCGAGTATGACACCATTTCCGGATTGCTCAACTATGTGTTCGGTCGCATCCCTGCGGTGAACGAGAAAAGGACATTCAGCGGTTACGAGTTCACCATTTTGAAAAGGTTGAAGCATTCGGTTGAGACCGTGCATTTGCGCGTTACCGAACAGGCATCCGAAGAGGAAGGATGATTTTCAGGCCTCTTGTACGGCCATGATGCCATCCAACAATTTGTTTGCGGCTTCCACCGAACCGATACCGCTGAACGTCACCGACAGCTTTCCATTCTTTTCGCTCAGCTTGGCGCGCTTGGCATTATGCTGCACATAAGCAATCATATCCCGGAAAACTCCAGACGTGTAAAAAGGTGATGCAGGATCCGAGACAAAATAGGCTTTGAATGCATTAGCCTTCAAAATGATTTTTTCTACACCAAGCTTGCGCGCTTTCCAGCGGATGCGCACGGCATTCATCAGTTCTTGTACCTGAGGAGGTATTGGACCGAAACGGTCGCGCAATTGGTCGATGTATTCGAGTACCTGCTGTTCGCCCTCCAGCTCATCAATCTCTTTGTACAAGTGTAATCGCTCGGTGATGTTGGAGACGTATTCCGATGGAATGAGGATTTCCAAATCGGTATCGATCTGGCAATCGCCTGCGAACACGGAAGTAGCAGGTTCATCACCTCCAAACAATTCGCGGAAGTTGGAGTCTTTGAGTTCCTGAATGGCTTCGTCAAGTATCTTGTGGAACATCTCGTATCCGATTTCGGAGATGAAACCGCTCTGCTCTCCGCCCAACATGTTGCCTGCACCACGGATATCCAAATCGCGCATGGCCACATTGAAGCCGCTGCCTAATTCCGAAAACTCTTCGATAGCTTTCAGTCTTCGTTTTGCTTCGGGAGTTAGCACACTCAAGGGTGGAGCTAATAAATAACAGAAAGCTTTCCGGTTGGATCGGCCCACACGACCACGCATCTGATGCAAATCACTTAAACCGAAATGATGCGCCTGGTTGATGATGATGGTGTTGGCATTTGAAATGTCGATGCCCGACTCAATGATGGTGGTGGCCACTAGTATATCGCTGTCGCCTTCGATGAACTTCATCAAAACGCGCTCCAACTCCTCCCCTTCCATTTGACCATGACCCACGCCTATTATGGCGTCGGGACAAAGCTTTCGAATCATATCGGCCACTTGGTGAATATCCTGTACCCGATTGTGCACGAAAAACACTTGGCCGCCTCTCGACAATTCATAGTCGATGGCCTCCTTGATGATTTTTTCGTTGAAAACGTTTACTTCGGTGGTTACAGGGTAACGGTTGGTTGGTGGCGTATTGATGACCGATAAGTCGCGCGCTCCCATCAATGAAAACTGAAGCGTTCGCGGAATCGGTGTGGCGGTAAGTGTGAGCGTATCCACATTCAAGCGCAAGGCTTTCAATTTTTCCTTAGCAGCCACACCGAACTTTTGTTCTTCGTCAATCACCAGTAAACCGAGGTCCTTGAATTTGATATCCTTGCTCAACACGCGGTGCGTTCCGATGATGATATCAGTCGTGCCTGACGCCAAGTCTTGAAGGGTAACTGTTTGTTGAGCGGTTGACTTGAACCGATTGAGGTAATCCACCTTGCAGGGGAAATCCTTCAGTCGTTCAGAAAACGTTTTGAAATGCTGCAGCGCCAAAATAGTGGTAGGCACTAGCACAGCCACCTGCTTGCTGTCATTCACCGCCTTGAAAGCGGCACGAACAGCAATTTCTGTTTTACCAAAACCCACATCACCGCAAATGAGTCGGTCCATCGGATAGGGCTTCTCCATATCCTTCTTCACATCGGCAGTGGATTTTACTTGATCGGGTGTGTCTTCGTAAATGAAAGAGGCCTCCAACTCGTTTTGCAAATAATTATCGGGCGCAAAACCGAATCCCTTTTGTGAGCGACGCTTGGCATACAACTCAATCAAATCCTTGGCGATGTCTTTGACACGCTTCTTGGTTTTTTGCTTGAGGTTGGCCCATGTTTGGGTACCCAGCTTGTTCAACTTGGGTTCGGTTCCCTCCTTGCCGGTGTACCGGGATATGCGATGCAGCGAGTGAATGCTCACATACAGGATATCGTTGTCTTTGTAAACAAGCCTTATCGCCTCCTGAGTTTTTCCGTTCACATCGATCTTTTCCAAACCTGCGAACTTGCCAACACCGTGATCGATGTGCGTGACAAAGTCGCCGGGCTTCAAGCTGTAAATCTCCTTCAACGTCATCGCTTCGCTCTTGCTGTAGTTCTTGCGCAAGCGATAACGGTGATAGCGATCGAATATCTGGTGGTCGGTGAAACAAGCAAGCTTTAATTCGTGATCGGTGAAGCCGCTGTGTATGGATACATAAACGGGCGTGAACGAAACCTCCTCACCGGGCTTGCGAGCGGGAATGTTGATGTCGCGGAAGATGGAATAGATGCGTTCAATCTGTTTGGCGGTATCCGAAAAAACGATGTTGCGATAGGCACCACGCATGTTTTCGAGGAAGGCCGTTCCCAACAACACGAAATTCTTATTGAAAGGTGGCTGCACCGACGATTGGAATACCGCTTCGGTGTGGTTATCGAAATGCGGCTTGCTGCCCGACTCGATGATACGGAAACGCGCCACTCCTTTTTGCAAAGACTCGGCCGTGTTAAACACATCTTTGGGATTTCCAGGCAATCGACCGTAATCGATATCGGTTTCATCCGAATCTTCTTGCGTTCCGGATTCTATCATCGATTCAAGTCCTGAACGCATCACCGAGAACACATTGGCGCCATCCACAAACCAGATGATGGCATCCTCCGGAAGGAAATCGGCAAATGACTGATGCTGTTCCTTCACCAACTTCGCCTGCACATTCGGTATGATGGTGATGTGGTGCATGTTCTTCTCCGAGAGCTGCGACACAGGATCGAAAACACGAATCGATTCAACACGGTCGCCATCGAACTCCATGCGATAAGGCATTTCATTCGCGAAAGAGAATACATCCACAATACCTCCGCGAACCGAATACTGACCGGCTTCCATCACGAAATCGGTGCGTTCAAAACCATGCTCGTTCAGGAATTCGATGATGAATTCAACCGATAGCGCTTCACCTACTTTGGCTTCAACGGTGTTCGACTGCAACACACCAGCAGTGGCTACCATTTCTTGGAAGGCCTCTGCATATGTGACTACAGGTTTAGGGCTTTTATTCTTACCTATATGCGTAAGCACTTCGGCTCGAAGCAGCACACTGTTATTGTAGGTATGGGGAAATCGGTACGATTTGCGAAGTGAGGAAGTAAAAAACAACGCCGACCGTTCGCCCATGATGTTTTCAATATCATTGAGGAAGTAGGCCGCCTCTTCCTTCTCGGGGAAAACAAAAACCGTATGCGAATTGGCCATCGAGAATACCGATGCCGCCACAAAGGCATGCTGTGAACCCGACAGACCGCTTACGCGGATCCTGCTTTGAGGTTTATCAAGTGCAGCTGCGATAGTGCGAACACGGTCGGAACCCTTATACAGGTTGAGAATGTAGGAAAGATCCAATGGAAAAACTGTTGAGAAGTAAGTAGATCCTTAGCCTAGGCTGTCGGAAAGAAATTGCTCAGCCTTTTTCACCATGTCTACCGAACCGATGAACAACGGTGTTCGCTCATGCAACGAGCCTGGCTTCTTTTCGAGGATGCGATGTTTGCCATCGGACGCCATACCACCGGCCTGCTCTACGATCCACGCAAGTGGGTTGCATTCGTAAATGAGACGTAGTTTTCCCGAAGGCGCCTTAGACGTTGGAGGATAAATGTAGATGCCACCTTTCAGCAAGTTGCGGTGGAAGTCGGCCACCAACGAACCGATGTAACGCGAAGAGTATGGTCGGCCCGATGCCTTATCATCCTGTTGGCAGTATGCGATGTAATCGCGAACTCCTTGGGGAAACTGTAAGGCGTTTCCTTCGTTCACCGAATATATTTTTCCTGTGCTAGGAACTTTCATGTCGGGATGAGAGAGACAAAATTCACCGATAGAAGGATCAAGGGTGAAACCGTTCACGCCCTTGCCTGTGGTGTACACCAACATGGTGGAAGAACCGAAGATCACATATCCGGCGGCTACTTGGTTGACACCAGGTTGTAAAAAATCGGCTTCGGTAACAACTGTGCTCGGATCCAATCGTCGGTAAATGGAGAAAATGGTTCCAATAGAAACATTCACATCGATATTGGATGAGCCGTCGAGCGGATCGATGCATACCACATACTTGGCATTCTGGGATACATCCGTGGAAATAGCCACCAACTCCTCATTTTCTTCGGAAGCCACTGCACAGCACTCGCCGCCACTACCTAGAGCGGCAATAAACTGCTCGTTGGCATATACGTCAAGTTTCTTCTGCTCCTCGCCTTGCACATTGGAAGTGCCCATCTCTCCGAGGATATCGGCCAAACCAGCCTTGTTCACCTCACGGTTCACGATTTTGGCAGCTATGCCAATGTCGCGCAACAACCTCGATAATTCCCCTTTTGCGTAGGGAAAATCGGCTTGGCGTTCAATAATAAACTGTCCGAGGGTGGTTACACTCCTTTTATAGGCGTTCATGGAATCATTATTTACCCCAAATATCGGAAAAACACCCCTTGGCATCATAAACTGGAACGTTTTACGTTTCCCACGGGCAGCCATATTGCTAACTTTGCACCCGCCGAGGGTAATCCCTTGCTTGTTAACACCTTCAAAGAAGTGAACCATTCCCAAAAATCCGCTATCATGGCTGTTACCAGCGATCTGGCCACCGACCAGCGCGTGCACCGTAATTGCATGGCCCTTGCGGGGATGGGATATAACGTTCAATTGGTGGGGCGCGAATTACCATCCAGTCCACCGCTATCTGAACGTCCTTATCCGTGCAAACGGTTCAAATTGCCTTTTACCAAGGGACCGTTGTTTTATGCGATTTACAACGTACGACTGTTCGCTTATCTCTTGTTTAGGCGATGTGATTTGATTTTTTCAAACGATCTGGACACTCTTCCAGCCTGCTGGTTGGCATCCAACCTCAGAGGTAAAAAGCTCGTTTACGATAGCCATGAGTATTATACGGGTGTTCCAGAATTAGAAGGCCGACCATTGGTACGTAAAATCTGGAAATCGATTGAGCGATTCATTTTTCCGAAATTGATGACTGTAATCACCGTAAATGAATCCATCGCCAACTTGTTCCGCAACGAATATGGCAACGAAATCCATGTGATTCGGAATGTGCCTATGCAGAACGCTTTTCAGCCCTCCCCTTCTGATCGGGAGGAGATGCGTCGCAAGATGGGAGTCAAAACAACCGAGAAACTACTCATACTGCAAGGCTCGGGTATTAACCGCGACCGCGGCGCTGAGGAGGCTGTGATGGCAATGCGTTCTATCAATAATTCCCGACTGCTATTGCTGGGAGGAGGAGATGTGGTCACTGAATTGCAAAAGCTGGCTGAAAATTTCGGGGTTTCCGATAAAATCATTTTCCTGCCCCGAATGTCCTACCAGGAAATGATGAAGTACACGGCGGCTTGCGATCTTGGTCTTACATTCGACAAGAATACGAACATCAACTACCGCTTTTCGCTGCCGAACAAGATTTTCGATTATATACGTGCGGGTATTCCTGTGATGGCATCGCGACTGCCAGAAGTGGAAAAGATAGTGGACGGTTATGGCATCGGATGGTTCATCAGCTGCCATGAACCCGAGTTGATGGCACAAGAGATGGAGGCGGTACTGCAAGACGAATCAGCCATTGCCCGGTGCAGGAAAAATTTGCAACTTGCAGCCGCAGACCTGACATGGGAGAACGAGTTGAAAAAATATCCGAAGCTGTAGTATGAGCGCAACCGATCATCATATCCACGTAGTCAGTTTCGATGTGCCCTACCCGCCCACTTACGGTGGTGTGATTGATGTTTACTACAAGATCAAAGCCCTGCATGCCAAAGGAGTAAAAGTACATCTGCATTGCTTCCAATACGGACGCGAAGAATCGACTCATTTGGAATCACTTTGCGAAGAAGTGAAGTACTATCCTCGCAATGTTTCGCGTGCGCAATTGTTCACCAGACTTCCCTACATCGTCATATCGCGAAATTCCGAAAAGCTGATTCAGGAATTAGCCAACGACAGCTACCCGATTCTCTTCGAAGGCTTGCATACCTGTGGCATGTTGGATGATCCAAGGCTAGAGGGTAGATTCAAAATGGTTCGAACGCACAATGTAGAGAGCGACTATTACCGAAGCCTTGCCAAGGTAGAACGCAACGTGTTCAAGCGCTATTACTTCCATAACGAAGCAAGCAAGCTGGAAGCTTTCGAACCTGTTTTGGGAAAAGCGGATGCCATAGCCGCCATCTCACGAAACGACATGCTTTACTTCGATAAGAAATACAAAAACGCATTCTACATTCCGGCATTCCATGCCAACGAGAAGGTGAACATCACGCCTGGCAGAGGCAAATTTGCTTTGTACCACGGCAACTTGGCCGTAGGCGAAAACAATGAAGCCGCACTCTTCTTGGTGAACAAGGTATTCCAACAATCCGACATCCCGTTGATGATTGCAGGTTCGCGCCCATCCAAGGAACTGCAATCTGCGGTAGCCAAAAAAAACCACATCACCTTGCTCAGTGATTTGTCGACTCGCCAGATTCACCAACTCATCAGCGATGCGCAAGTGAATATCCTACCCACATTCCAACCCACCGGCATCAAACTCAAACTGCTTTCGGCGCTTTATAACGGTCGATTTGCCTTGGTAAATACGCCGATGGTGGAGAACACCGGCCTTGAAGGTTTGTGTTTGGTGGAGGATGATGCCGACGGCATGCGCGAATTGGTAACATCATTGATGCAACGCGATTTCACCGAATCGGACATCGCTTTGCGCGATAAAACACTTCGCGAAAGTTTCTCCAACGACATCAACGTGCAGAAGCTGATCCACCTTTTCGGCAATCGCTAATTTTTATCAAGAAACATGATTCTTATTGCTCGGCCACTTTGCCTTGGTCGAACAGAATCACCCGAGCTGGAAAGCGTTCGATGAGGGTATAGTTGTGAGTGGCCATCACTACGGCGCAACCATTCTTGCTGATATCGAAAAACAAACGCATGATGCCGTTACTGGTTTCCGGATCGAGGTTGCCACTGGGCTCATCAGCTAAAATAACCTCAGGGTCGTTCAGCAAGGCACGGGCAATTGCCAATCGCTGCTGCTCGCCTCCCGAAAGCTCATGCGGCATTTTGTATCCTTTAGACTCCAATCCTACCTTGCCCAACACTTCGTTCACGCGCTCCATGATTTGATTTTTGTCGGTCCAGCCCGTGGCCTTCAACACAAACACCAGGTTTTCACGCGAGCTGCGGTCGGGAAGCAACTGGAAATCCTGGAAAACGATTCCCAGTTTGCGACGCAAGAAGGGGATTTCCTTTTCCTTGAGGGAATTCAGCTGGAAGCCTGCCACCTGACCTGTGCCTTGGAGCAATGGAAGTTCGCCGTAGAGCAACTTCAAAAAACTGCTTTTACCGCTACCGGTTCGGCCGATAAGGTATACAAATTCGCCAGGAGCGATATCCAGGTTGACCTGACTCAGCACCAGGTTTTTTTGCTGGAACACGTTTACATCCTTCAGCGATATGATTGGAGCGTCGGTTGTCATTTGGTCTTATCGAATTCCAACTTGATTACTTTGCCGAAAGGCATTTCCCGGATCATCTCTATCATTTGTGCTTCGCGATCGCCCAAACCGCATTTCAACAGTGCTTTCTCCGGACGATCTACCCGAAAGTAAGCCAAGAGCGTGAAGTTGTCGTCGCGCAGCTGCACGTAATCGGGGATTTTGGCTTTGCCTTTGATCTTGAGGATATACATCCGAAAACCGGGGTTGATAGGATGCAAACATAATAAATAACAACCCGACACAAGACTTTCACAAAGCGAAAAACACTGCGGAATAGAGGTCTCTTTTCACCAAGCGCGTGTTGATAAATCAAGGAAGGTGCGTAATAAAGCGGCGATCGAGGCCGTTTCTTACAAGTAACTTTGCAAAAGCACCTGATTTTTCGCTGTAAAATGAATCCCAAACCAATCTTTCGCCACGCTATGAAACACCTCTGGGTTTTCCTGCTGATTTGCGCGCTGCAACCGGCCTTCGCACAGCAGCGACACAGCCACTACGACCCATCCAAAAAATACGAAAAAGCCCAGGAGCTTTTCACTAAGCAGCAGTACAGCGCTGCACGGAAACAATTCCGCGACTTTTTGCAGGAGGAACCGGATGCGCCCATCAACAATCGTATCAACGCTGAATATTACAGTGCCATCAGTGGAGCCGAGCTTTACCATCCAGATGCCGAAGCAGAGATTGTGGCATTCATCGACCGCCATCCCGAAAGCTTGAAAGCCAAAACCGCCTGGTTTGAGGCGGCCCGCGTATTGTACAGGCAGAAGAAATTCAAAAAGGCGGCAGCTTACTTCGAAAAAACTGATTTGCGCTACCTCAACAACGAGGAAATCGCCGAGTACTATTTCAAAACCGGATACGCTTACTTCAACATCGAAGACTACAACCGTGCCAGTAAGAACCTCTCTGAAATCCTGAAAGTAGAATCGCGTTACAAAACTGCAGCCGTTTACTACTACGCACATGTGGCCTACCAGAACAATAACCTGAATACTGCCAACGAGTACTTCCGCAAGCTCGACTCGTCGGAGACATTCGGACCGCTGGTGCCCTATTATATCATCCAAATCAAATACGAACAAAAGCGTTACGATGAAGTCATCGATTATTACAAGACCATAGAGAGCCGCGCAGATGTGAAGAACCGCGCCGAGATCGACCGCTATGTGGCCGAATCCTTTTATGGAAAGGGAGACTACCGACAGGCACTCAAAATGTTCGAATCATTCGAAAAGTCCTATCCCAAACTGAGCAGAGAAGATTACTACCAGCTGGGGTATTGCAACTACCAGGCAGGAAACCATGCCCGTGCAGCAAGCTACTTCGAAAAAACGGTGAACACCCGAGATGCGATGCAACAAACCGCATACTTCAACATGGGCGATTGTTTTCTGAAAATCAAAAACAAGCAGTCGGCATACAACGCATTCCGTTTCGCTTCGCGCGACACCTTCGACCGCAAGATTCAAGAAGACGCACTTTTCACCTATGCCAAGCTATCGTTCGAACTCAACTACCAACCCGTAGCCATTAACGCCATGAATGAGCTGCTGGCCACTTTCCCCGACTCGAAATACAAGGATGAAGCCAATGAGATATTGGCTCAACTACTGATTACCACTCGCAATTACAAGGATGCCTTGGCATCGCTCGACAAAATCCGTAGTCGCAGCCCAAAGGCCAACGCCGCTTACCAAAAGGTGGCTTACTTCCGTGCTATAGAGCTTTACAACGACAAGGACTATGAGAAAGCCATCGGCCTTTTCAACAAAGCCATTACCAACGAATCGGACCAGATGATCCGAGCGAATGCGATGTATTGGAAAGCGGAAGCCATTTATGCGCAAGGGCAATACGATGCGGCCCTCAAGCAATACCGCATTTTCATCTTCAACCCTCCCTCCATCAATTCGCCCCTTTACAACTCGGCACATTACAACCTCGGCTATTGTCATTTCAAACTTGAAAACTATGCCGAATCGAACACCTGGTTCCGCAAATACATGCGCAACAAGCAAGAGACCATCACCGTCAAGCATAACGATGCGCTGATACGCACTGGAGACGGCAGCCTGGTGCTGAAAGAATATGACAACGCCCTATTGTTCTACAACCAAGCCATCGAAGCCAAGGCGAAAAGTTCCGATTACGCGCTCTTCCAAACCGGAATCATTCGCGGAATTCGCGGTGAGAACACCGAGAAGGCACGAATCATGGACAAGCTGGTAACGTCTTATCCGAAATCGATTTATGCTGCTGCGGCTTACTACGAAAAAGGCGAAGCGTTGCTTACGGAAGGCAACTTCAAGGGCGCGGAAGATATCTACCGCAAGGTTAGTCGCGATTATCCCAACAGCGATTATGCACGCAAAGCGATGCTGAAAACCGGACTGGCCCTTTACAACCAACAACAGGATGAAAAGGCTTTGGCTGTGTACAAAGATGTGGTGAAAAAATATCCTGGCACGACCGAATGCGTAGCGGCACTCACCGGCATAAAGAACATCTACGTAAGTGCAGGAAATCCCGACGGTTATTTCGATTATGTGAAAGAGGTTCCATCGGCAAACGTTAGCGCAGGCGCGCAAGATTCAATCACATACGAGGCGGCCGAACAGCTGTATATGAAGGGCGAACACCAGAAAGCTTCGAAAGGATTTGAAGAGTATATCCGCAAATTCCCCAATGGCTATTACGCCCTCAACTCGCGCTTCTACAAGGCCGAGTGCGACTACCGAATCAAAGAGAACAGCAAAGCACTCGACGGCTACTTGTACGTGACCGAACAACCTCGAAGCATCTTCACCGAAAAATCGTTGTTGCGCGCTGCACAAGTATTGTCGGCCGAAAATCGTTGCGGTGAAGCGCTCTCGCTCTATGAACGGCTGGAAGGCTCTGCCGATTTGCGTGAGAATGTGATTGAGGCGCAAGCCGGACAAATGCGTTGCCATTTCAAAAGCAGCGACTACACCAAGACTCGACTTTATGCCGATCGCTTGATTGCAGGCGACAAGGTTTCAAACGACTTGGTACGCGAAGCGCATTTGTTAAACGCACGCTCTGCTTTGGCGCTTAATGATTTGCTGACCGCCGAAAAAGAATTCGCGTTTGTGGCCAAGGTGCCCAACAGTGAAACCGGTGCCGAAGCCAAATACTGTTTGGCGGAAATCCAATTCCTGAACGGCAACTACAAGGATTCGCAGAAGAAATGCTTCGACCTCATAAACCAGTCGCCCTCTTACGAATTCTGGATCGGCAAATCGTTTTTGCTGCTTGGCGATAACTACCTGGCCTTGAAAGACACCTTCCAAGCGAAAGCCACCTACAAATCATTGGTGGAGAACTACGAACCAACTCCGAACGACCGTGAAGACCTACGCACCAAAGCAACAGAGAAGCTACAAGCCATAGAGCGCAAGGAGAACGAACTACTTCAGAAGGAGATCGAGGAAAAGGAAAAGAAATATTTCGGAGGAGAGAACGATTCCATCCAAAACATCAACGGCGAGTGAAAACACAAAACCTCAAGCGAAAGACGATGATAAACCGTTTCATTTGCGCATTATCCGCCGCCATGCTACTGAGCGGCCAATCCGCCCAAGCGCAAACCAACATAGGCAACGAACAGATTGATGTAGTGAAAGCCTACCAGCCGATGTTGTCGGATGCGGTCAAGATCAGTGACGTTCCACAGAGTGATACGATGGTGAACTATGTCCCCGATATGACCTATGAACTGGCAAAGGTGCGGTTCAACACCATCTACACCATCTCCCCCATCAAAGCGGTTAAGGTGAAGGATGACAACATCAAAAAACTTTACAGGGGTTTTGTGAGAGGAGGATATGGCACCAAAAACACGCCATTCATTGATGCCTACTTCAACAGCCTGCGCTCTAAAGATTACGATGCAGGAGCTTACCTCAGTCATATTTCTTCTAGTGGAAAAGTGCGTGGTTGGGAAGGCTTTCCGGGCATGAGTGAAACCTCGACCGGAGTCTTCGGAAGTCGATTCTTTAGTGGAAACACCTTGTCGGGTAACATTGATTTTTCGCGCAACAGCTACCATTACTATGGTTATGACGACACGTTCTACGAGAAAAAAGACACCAAGCATCGCTTTACCGATATCGGAGGCAACATCCTATTAGGAAGCAACCTCGAAAATGGCAGCGACACCCGCTACAAGGCTGGATTGGAATTCGGCAACTTCAGTGATAACACCGGACACCAGGAAGGCAGGTTTCTAATTGATGGCGGACTTTACACCAAGTTGGGCGAGTTTGAAGCAGGTGGCCGGATACTGGCCGATATCAACAAATATGAAAGCGATTCACTCGGATCGCAGAAGCGTAACATTTTCAAGATTGAGCCCAGGTTCAGTCGTAAATTCGGTAGATTAGAGCTTACCGCTGGGCTGAACATCCCCATCGATGCCAACGAGAAGACCAATTATTACCTGTTGCCGCATGTGCGTTTGGATGTGATTGTTGCCAAAGAAACCATCTCGGCTTTCGCGCAATTGTCGGGCGATGTGGAACGTACCTCTTACCGATCGTTATCAAAAGACAATCCATTCATCGGCAACTTCGACGGGCCTGAATTGCTGAACAAACGAAACAATTTCGATTTGCAGGGCGGAGTCAACATCAAGATTGAAAACCAATTGGCATTCATCGGCTCTTTCAATTTAACACGCATCAAAGACGATGCATTCTTCATGAACTACGAAAACATAGAACTGAAAGCTGATAGTCCATTCACCGTTTTGCGCCAACGCACCGAATACGGTGTTTACTACGACGACAATACACGTCTGCGCTTACATGCCGAGCTGGTGTATGACCAGAACGAGAAATCAGGCATCAGCCTGGCAGTGGATTATGAATCCAACAAAACCGATAGTCTCGATAAGCCCCTGTTCCGACCAGGGCTCACCCTCACCGCCAAGGGCCATTACAATATCGGAGAGAAGATTTATACCAAAGCCTCCATAGCTTGGGTTGATTCGCGTTATTATTTCAAAGGGATAAACAGCCAAGGCGAACAGGAATTTGGCACTTTGGATGGCTATTTGGATGTGTCGTTGGGAGTTGATTACCGTTTCTCGAAAGTGCTGTCTACCTTCATTCAGATCAACAACGCAACCGCATCCAAATACAGCCGCTGGTACAATTATCCATCTTACAGGTTGGGTGTGTTTGCCGGAGCGAGTTATGCTTTTTAGTGGCGTTTAGGCAAGAGAACGCGGATTAAAGG
>JBKDSL010000107.1:0-22045 GCA_046340555.1 Bacteroidota bacterium | reverse complement strand
ACTGTGGCTCAACCAACATTACTCACCGCAGCTTCTTCATCAGGAGCCATCGCATGTTTCGGCGGAACCACTTCGGTGAGTGTAACCAGTGGTGGAGGAACTGCGCCTTATTCGGGAACAGGTTCGTTCACCGTTGTTGCGGGCACTTACTCCTACACCGTGACCGATGCGAACGGTTGCACGGTCGTGACCAACATCACAGTGACCCAGCCAACTCAATTGACTGCATCCTCAGTTTCAAACCCAGCTTCATGCGGTAACAGCAATGGCTCCGCATCCATCACCGCAAGTGGTGGTACTCCAGTCTACAATTACAGTATCAATGGTAGCGCAGTTCAAACATCATCAAACTTCCCCAATTTATTGGCAGGCAATTATTCTGTAGTTGTAACAGATGCCAATGGTTGTACCATTAGCGTTTCTGCCTCAGTAAGCAACACCAGCGCTCCAATAATTAACGCAGTTGCTCAAACTAATAACAGCTGCTTCAATTCAAACAACGGCACCATCAGCATAAATGCAAACGGGGGAACAGGTGCACTGCAGTATAGCATAAACAATGGCGCTGCCTACCAAGCGGGCAGCAACTTCTCAAACCTGGCAGCTGGCACATACAGCATTGTGGTGACTGACAACTTAGGATGTCAGGCCACTTCTTCAATTACTATTACAGAGCCGCCAATCCTATCCGCAACAAATACTGTAGGAACGATCGCTTGCAATGGAGGAAACACCACGATCAGCGTAACAGGAACAGGTGGAACCTCACCCTATATTGGAACAGGCTCATACACTATAGCTGCCGGAACATACTCCTACACAGTTACTGATGCAAATGGCTGCTCTGCAACAACCAATGCAACCATCACACAACCAACTTTGCTCACAACTACATCAAACGCTTCACCTGTATCCTGCTTTGGAGGTTCGAATGGCTCAGTGAGTATAGTGGCTAATGGCGGCACAATACCCTATTCTGGAAACGGAGTCATCCCATCTTTGATAGCAGGATCCTATAACTACACAGTTACCGATGCCAATGGTTGCACTAGTGTAACAACTGCAACAGTAACACAACCAACTCAATTAACCGCCAGCTCTACATCCACTCCTTCATCCTGCGGCAACAATAATGGAACTACAAGCACCATTGCCTCTGGAGGCGTTCCATCATATAGCTACAGCATTAACAACGGAACAACAAGCCAACCAAACGGCAACTTTTCCAATCTTTTGGCAGGCACATATCCAATTTTTATCACTGACGCCAATGGTTGTACGCTTGTAATTAATTCATCCGTAAACAACACCAGCTCCCCTAGCCTCAACTCAATTACTCCAACCAACAATACGTGTTTCAATTCAAATAATGGCTCACTTGTAATAAGTGCTTCAGGTGGCACAGGAGCCCTTCAGTATAGTATAAACAATGGCGTAACATACCAAACCGGTAGTATCTTCTCAAATCTTGCAGCAGGCACATACAGCATTGTTGTTGTAGATGCTTTAGGATGCCAAACTACAGCCACAGCAACCGTTGCAGAACCAGCGGCACTCACCTCATCAAACAATGCAGGCACAATCGCCTGTTTTGGAGGCACCACAACCATCACCGTTTCAGCTTCGGGAGGAACAACTCCGTATGCCGGCACAGGAAACTTCACCGTATCTTCAGGCAACTACAATTACACTGTTACCGATGCTAACGGATGCACGGCATCAACATCAGCCAATATTAGTCAGCCCTCAATTCTAACAGCATCGGCTACTAACACAGCTGCATCATGTAACGGCAGCAGCAACGGGATTGTAAATATTACTGCTTTGGGCGGAACAACACCATACGTAGGAACAGGAATTATTTCCAACCTAACTGCAGGAAGTTATAATTACACGGTCACTGATGCTAATGGATGTACATCGATCGTCAGTACAACTATTACAGAACCTTCCGCACTTAATGCTACAACGTCAACCGTTCCATCCACATGTGGAAACCCCGATGGATCCTTGACTGTGTCCGCGAACGGAGGAACAGGGCCATATACTTATAACCTCACTGGAACCTATCAACCTTCGGGCCAATTCAACAGCTTGCCATCAGGACCCTATAGCATCATAGTTATGGATGCCAATGGTTGTAGCCTCACAACATCAACCACAATTGCCAACCAGGCATCGCCAGCAATAGCAGCCGTATCGTCTGCCAACGCTACCTGTTTCGGATCCAATAACGGTTCTGCATCCATTTCCGCGGCAGGAGGCACAGGCTTAATTCAATACAGCATAGATAATGGGAACACGTTCCAAGGGTTAAACACATTCAACAACCTTGCACCTGCCACATACCAAGTTGTAGTTTCTGACGCAAACGGTTGCACTGCCACATCCTCCTTCACCATCTCACAACCCACTGCGTTATCTTCCACACTGAACATAACAGGAACCACCTGCAGCGCTACAAATGGAGCGATTACTGTAAATGCAAACGGAGGCACTCCAGCCTACCAATACAGCTTCAATAACGGTGGTAACTACCAACAGTCGGCCACATACAATGGTATGGCTGCGGGATCGTACAACATCGTCATCAGTGATGCGAATGGGTGTACATCCACAACAGTGGCTTTGATTTCAAACGCACCCGGTCCAATAATTTCCAATACAACTTCTTCGAATGTGACCTGTTTTGGATTAAACAATGGAACAGCAAACATTTCGACAACGAGTGGAACTGCTCCTGTCACCTATTCACTTAATGGAGGAACCAGTCAAGCAAATGGAGTTTATAGCAATCTAGGGCCTGGAACATATAATGTTCTAGTCACCGATGTAAACGGCTGCACAACAAACACCAATTTCAACATCACTCAACCTTTAGGCATTTCTGCCACATCCAACTCAACAAATTCAACTTGTGGAAACTCAGATGGATCTTTGACAATCAATGCGGTTGGTGGAACAAGCCCATACTCTTACAGCATCAACAATGGAAACACCTCACAAGGCTCCTCCGTTTTCAACCTGATGCCTTCAGGAAATTACAACATCCTTGTTACAGATGCAAACGGTTGTACTCAAACAATTGCGGCCACCATCAACAATTCTGCTGCGCCTGTTATTCAATCAAACAACTCCACCAACATCACCTGTAATGGACAAGC
This sequence comes from Bacteroidota bacterium, assembly GCA_046340555.1. Taxonomy (GTDB): domain Bacteria; phylum Bacteroidota; class Bacteroidia; order AKYH767-A; family OLB10; genus JALRAP01. The sequence continues at coordinate 18,881 of JBKDSL010000107.1, read as the reverse complement.
AAATGGCAGCATATCAGTAGTATCAACCGGCGGAACCGGCGCCTTGAATTATTCGCTTAATGGAAACCCATCTCAATCTAATGGAATTTTCAATGGCTTGGGACCAGGCACATATACCATAATAGTATCGGACAATAATGGATGTACCGTTTCTTCCCAGTCAACCATCATCCAACCCACCATATTAACCTCTTCCGCTGTCAGCAACCTATCAACATGTGGAAACAATAACGGTTCGATAGCCTTAACTGCTCAAGGAGGTACAAGTCCATACACTTACAATCTGAACAACGGACCTTCCCAAGTATCAAGCATCTTCGCAGGATTAACCCAAGGAACATACGGAATAATTGTTACGGATGCGAATGGTTGTACCACAGCATTACAAACTGCTGTTGCGGGTGCACCAGGTCCTGTCCTTAATCAAGGCGTTGCAACAAACATTACTTGCAATGGATTGGCGAACGGAACCATCCAGATTGTTTCAACAGGAGGACCCGCTCCCATTCAATACAGCATAAATGGAGGAACAACTTTTTCAGGAAGTTCAACATTCCAAAATTTATCACCAGGAACTTACAGCTTATTGGTGACCGATGCAAACGGATGCACATCTATTTCAAATGCATCTATTTCCCAGCCGACTGCATTATCCATCAATCCCAGCACCACGAATTCAACATGCGGTCAATCCGACGGATCAATCACCATTTTAGCAACAGGAGGGTCTAGCCCATACAGTTACAGTATAAACAATGGCACCACCTACCAACCAGTAGCAACATTCAATTCGCTTCCTGCGGGAGGGTACAACGTGATTGTTTCAGATGGAAATGGATGCACTACAACATCAATAACAACCATCAATAATGATGCAGCTCCAGCCATTGTTTCCAGTACGTTTACCAATGTAACATGCTATGGACAGGGCAATGGAACCATTTTAGTTAATGCTAATGGTGGAACCGGCAGCCTTTCATACTCCATCAATGGTGGTGCTTCGCAAGCTAATGGAGCTTATTCCAATCTAGGACCTGGCATTTACAATGTGGCAATAACAGATGTAAATGGATGTACGGCTAACTCACAGCTCACCATCACTGAACCTTCAGCATTAACCGCAGTCAATACCACGACCCCATCTACGTGTGGAAATTCCAACGGGAGCATTTCAGTTATTAATACTGGCGGTATTGCTCCCTACACCTATCAAGTCAATGGTGTATCGAATGGTAACTCAAACATCATTTCAAACCTGACTCAAGGAGCATACAGCATTATAGTTACTGATCAAAATGGATGCACAGCAGCAACATCCTCAAATGTGATTAACGTGGCAGGCCCGACACTCACTACAGTGGCCCCTACAAATGTTACATGTAACGGGCTTAACAATGGATCGATCAATATCGTATCGCTTGGAGGAACAAACCCGATTCTCTATAGCATCAATAATGGATCCAACTCCACAACATCACCCATATTCAACAATCTAAGTCCTGGCGGTTACAATATTTTAATAACCGACGCAAACGGATGCACAAGTGCTTCAACTACACAGATTACGCAACCTACAGCCCTCAACCTTTCATCAAATTCGACAAGCGCCACCTGCGGTCAAAACAATGGTGTCTTCAATTTGATTGGTAACGGAGGAACTCCACCCTATCAATACAGCGGCAACGGAGGAACCAGCTTCCAACCTACAGGGAATTTTGTCGCCATGGGTCCAGGAACTTACTCCGTTATCTTATCCGATTTCTTAGGATGTACATCAAGTGGCAGTGTTAGCGTGGCAAATTCAGCTGCCCCCATTGTGTCCTCCGTTCCAACTACAAACATCACGTGCAATGGCTACAACGACGGTTCGGCTACTATCAATGTAAATGGAGGTGCACTTCCTTTGTCATACTCAATCAATGGAGGCTTCACTACAACATCCAACAACTCTTTGAACAATCTGGCACCAGGGCCTTATTCCATTTTGGTGACGGATGCCAACGGCTGTACTGGCTCCTACTCCATCAATATAACACAACCTTCGGCCTTCTCTGTTACTTCCACTACTTCCAACGCAAGCTGCGGTAATAATGATGGCACAGCAACAATTACTGGCTCTGGTGGAAGTGGAGGCCTGACATATTCACTCAATGGCGGAGCTGCTCAAGCAAATGGCAACTTCAATAATCTGGGAGCAGGTAACTACACAGTTGTTGTTACCGACCAATCAGGATGCACTGCTTCAGTGGTGGCATCAGTCAGCAATAACGCGGCACCTATTATCTCCAATGTAAGCGGCACAGATGTGAACTGCTTTGGAAATTCAAATGGAACCATAAACATTTCTGCCAACGGTGGAACAGCACCATTGAATTTCAGCATTGACAATGGAGTCACCTACCAATCATCATCAACTTTCCCATCCTTGCCTGGTGGCGTTTATTCCATTTCTGTGCTGGATGCCAATGGCTGTATAGCATCCTCCAACATCACCTTAGCTGAACCGCAGCAACTAACTTTGTCCACACTTCCGGTGAATTCCACTTGTGGAAGCCCCAATGGAAGCTTATCATCACTGGCCACAGGCGGGTCCTTACCCTATTCCTATTCGATTAATAACGGATCCACATTTCAAGCGACGAGCTCATTCAGCAACCTATCATCCGGAACATATTCAATACTGGTCACCGACAACAATGGGTGCACATCACTATCGAGTTCGACCATACAAAATGCCGGGGGTCCAAGTTTGCTTTCCAATACTGTAAGTGATGTGACTTGTTTCGGTCTCTCGAATGGCTCGATCACTTCGAATGTTTCTGGCGGAACTGCTCCCATATTTTACAGTGTGAATGGAGCTGCTGCGCAAGCATCAAATTTCTTTGGCGGATTGTCGCCTGGTGCTTACAGCATTGTAGTAAGTGATGCCAATGGTTGCACCGCTACATCTAGTTCGAATATTTCGAGCCCAAGTCAATTGATTCTTAACCCTACCACCATAGGAAGCACATGTAGTAATCCAAATGGAAGCATCAACATTTCGGCTACTGGCGGCATTTCAAATTACAGTTACAGTAACGATGGAGGTCTAACATATCAAAGCTCGTCCGCCTTTAATGGACTAATTGCAGGACCATATAATGTAATGGTTATGGATGCCAACGGTTGCACAAGCAATGGAACCATCAATGTTGCTGATGCTCCCGGACCAATAATGGGACCCGTTACCGCTGTAAATGTAAACTGCTACAATGGAACAACCGGATCCATTTCAACAGCGATTAGTGGCGGATCAGCGCCTTTCAGCTTCAGCTTAAATCAAGGCTCAACCCAACCTTCGGGTGTTTTCAATAATCTATCAGCGGGATCGTATAACATCCTTGTGTCCGATGCCAATGGTTGCACGGCCAATACTTCACAAGTCTTGATTCAACCATCCGCATTATTGACTTCCACTTCGACCTCTCCATCAACATGCTTGAATGGAACAAATGGCGCAGCCAACGTAACCGTTTCCGGAGGAACTTCGCCCTATAGTTATCAGTGGTCCAGCGGCGGCTCCACTTCCACCTCCGCAAACAACCTGACAGCAGGAACCTACGCTGTTACAGTTACTGATAACAACGGATGCACATCCGCATTAAGCGCTACTGTATCCAACATCGCAGGTCCTACAATTACCAATACGCTTACCAGCAACAGCTCATGTTATCAATCAAACAACGGGTCCGTAAGTGTTAACATAATCGCCGGAACCGGGCCGTTCACCTACGTCCTTGGTGGAAGCGCCACACAATCCATCGGCACATTCTCAAATTTGAGCGCAGGGCCTGATACGATATTAGTGATCGACAACAATGGCTGTATCGCATCGACCAGCTTCATCATTAACGAACCAACTCAGCTGCTATTAGCTGGAACTTCCAGCGATGCCACATGCGGTAATAGCAATGGAACCATCTACTTGGCAGGAAGTGGTGGAACTCCACCGTATAACTACAGCAACAATGGAGGAACATCATATCAGCCTGCATTTTCATTCAGCAACCTGGTAGCCGGAACATACGGAACCGCTGTTATGGATGCGAATGGATGTACAACATTAAGCTCCACAAACATTATTGATCTGGCAGGACCAGTTTTATCATCGGTTAATATCAATAACCCATTATGTTTCGGATCCAACAACGGAAGCATCACCATCAATGCATCAGGCAGTTCCTCGCTCACTTATAGCATCAACAATGGAACAAGCAGCCAAGGAACTTCTGTTTTCAACGGACTTGGTGCCGGATCCTATAGCATACTTGTCACGGACACGAATGGCTGTATCGCATTCGACAATGCCGCTTTGACTGAGCCAGACCCGTTGATTGGAGTTGCAACAACAAATCCTTCTATCTGCAACAACGGGAACAACGGCGATGCATCCATTTCCGTTCAAGGCGGTGTTTCACCTTACTCATATTCGTGGAGCAATGGATCTATATCCAATAGCATCACAAACCTGGCTGCAGGCTCATATACCATCAGCGTATCTGACGCCAATGGATGCACCATGTTACAAAATGCCATTGTTACGAACATAGCAGGACCTAACATTGTAAGCACCACTTCAACTAACAACAACTGCTATCAATCCAATAACGGAACAGCCAGCATCCAAATATCCAGCGGAACGGGTCCGTTCACCTTCAATCTGAATGGGACCATCAATCAATCCAACGGTGTGTTTACGAATTTACCAGCTGGAACAGGAAACGTATTGATAACGGACAACAACGGCTGTACGGCCACCACTTCATTCCTTATCACAGAACCCGTAGCCCTCAACTTATCAGCAAGCAACAGCAGCACCACCTGCGGCAACAGCAACGGTATCCTTATATTAAACGGAAGTGGTGGAACAGCGCCTTACACCTACAGTAACAACGGAGGAACCACTTATCAAACCCAGGCATCCTTCAACGGCTTAACCGCAGGTGCGTATAACTTGTCGATCATGGATGCAAATGGATGTTTAGGTAGCGCTATTGATTCAATCAACGACCTCGCCGGACCGATTGTCGCCTCAGTTTCCAATTCAAATCCGCTTTGCTTCGGCTTCACTAACGGATCGTTGAATGTAACTGCATCGGGCAACGGACAACTGAACTACAGCATCAACAACGGAAGCAGCTCACAAAATAGCAACCTATTCCAAAACCTCGGAGCTGGAACCTATAACATACTGGTGACCGACACGAACGGCTGTACGACCACTACGTCATCTACATTGACCGAACCTGCCGTGTTGGCATCTTCAGCCTCAACAATGTCTTCTATTTGCGATGGAGGAACAAATGGAAGCGCTTCGGTTTCTGCTCAAGGAGGAACTGCTCCATACTCCTACTCTTGGAGCAGCGGCAGCTCAACCTCAATTACATCTAACATAGCCGCGGGAACTTATACAGTAACAATCACTGATGCTAATGGCTGCACATTAACACAGTCTGCGGTGGTTTCAAACATTCCGAGTCCGCAGATATCATTTATTACAACCACCAACAACACCTGCTATCAGCTGGGAGATGGTACAGCAAACATCTTTGCATCGTCTGGAACTTCACCATACACATACGATGTCGGATCGGGAACAACTTCAACTAATGGAATTTTCACAGGAGTCTCAGCTGGAACATACAGTATTATTGTTACCGACGCAAATGGCTGCACCAGCGATTCAACATTCAGCATCAGTGAACCATTACCAATAGCCATAAATTCGTCGATTTCTGGCAGCATATGCTCAGGCAACAGCGGAACCATCAGCCTAGTCGCAAGCGGAGGTACGGCACCTTACCAGTACAGCAACAACAACGGAAGCACATACCAATCATCCAATATCTTCACAAACCTTTTGTCCGGCAATTATCCGATATCAATCATCGATGCAAACGGCTGCGAGCTTTCTCAAAACATAAACGTGATTGACTATCCCGGACCAGTTGTACTCAGCGTTTCCACTACCAATGTCACGTGCAATGGTTACACTGATGGATTAGTTGCCATAGCTACCACTAGCGGCACAGCACCATTGAGCTACCAAATAAACAATGGCACGCCGCAAACTGGATCCCAATTCATTGCATTGCCAGCTGGGACTTACAATATTTTGGTTACGGATGCCAATGGGTGTACTGCAACCACAACTTCCACTATCACTCAACCCCAACCTATAAGCATTTCTGCGGCTGGACAAACAACTATTTGCATTGGACAATCGGCAACCATATCTGCAATTGGAACTGGAGGAAATGGAGGATACGCTTATACGTGGAGTAATGGATTTACAGGAAATTCACAAAACGTTTCTCCAACCACTACAACAAACCTTAACGTTGTGGTCACAGATTCGCTAGGTTGCCCTGGAGCAAATGCGACAATCGCCATTAACGTAAACCCTCCGCTTCAATTGATCATTACACCAAATGATACGATTTGCGAGGGTCAATCCTCAACTATCGTAGCATTGGCATCCGGTGGAGATGGAGGACCTTACAATTATCAATGGTCAAGTATGACAAGCACGACGCCCTCACAAACTGTTTCGCCAACGGTAACGACGAACTACACAGTTAGCGTTACCGACGGATGCACCACACCATTTGCAAGTGCCATATCGCAAGTAATGGTGAATCCATTACCGATAGTGGATTTTTCATTGACACCCCATGAAGGATGTGCTCCGCTGACCGTTTCATTCAGCAATAATAGCAGCGCTGGCATCACCCCCCAATATTATTGGGACTTTGGAGATAACTCCAATTCTATATCCGTATCACCAACGCATACATATACCGAGCCTGGAACTTACGGAGTAACCTTAAAAGCAATAAGTGCTGCAGGGTGCTCCCGTCAAATTTCGTTTCCCGACACCATAAATGTTTGGCCTGTTCCAATCGCAAACATTCTGGCAACACCACCTGTGGCGTCCATTTTGTATCCTGTAATACAATTCAGAGATGGCGGTGCTGGCGCTGATTCATGGCTGTGGGATTTCGGAGATGGTTCATCCATGGGCCTCGGACAAACAATTCAACACAGCTATGAGTTGCCTAACGTCTATGATGTAACCTTGTATGTAGAGAACCAATACGGTTGCAAAGACACGGCTTATACCCGCATTACCATTGAAGAGGAGACCACGATATATGTCCCCAATGCCTTCTCCCCCAACGGTGATGGTGTTAACGACATGTTCAACATTTATGGAATTGGCATCACATCTGGCACGATGAATATTTTCAATAGGTGGGGACAAATGATTTACAGCACCGACAAACCACAAACCGGTTGGAATGGCGTAGATGAGCGAAGTGGAGAACTTTGCCAAATTGGCGTTTATGTGTACCGTATCGATGTGATTACCTACACGGGGGTAAAAAGGACCATCACCGGCAGGGTAACTTTGGTTATGTAACTGTAAATTTGCAGTATGAAAAAAAACGCCTTGCTAAATGGATTGGCAGCAGGATTGCTTTTGTCAACCATGTTCGTGATCACTTTATATATCGGTGAAATCAATAACAATCCTTCGTTGGCTTCAACCATCGGCAACATTTTGTTGATGGCTTCATTAAGCATGATTTTTTTTGCCATCAGGAATGTGCGAGACCGGTTAAACGGAGGATCTATTTCATTTAACCAGGCCTTTCGAACTGCGATGATTGTTGTGCTGACAGGAACAGCCTGCTACACCATCACCAAAAACACCTATGCTTTTGCTATAAACACCAATTACATTGAAAGCAGTATCAATAAGACCATCGAAGTTGAATCCAAAATGATTCGTGCCGAAAAGGGCCTATCTGATGAAGACAAAGGAAAAAGAATCAAAGAGTTCGAATCCAATATGAATGAACTGAAATCTCCAGCTTCATTTTTCTTGTCCTCCATCTTGGACTTCTTTCCAATGGGTTTGGCAATTGCGCTGCTTTGTTCAGCATTGATGCATAGGGCGGCTGGCGCAAAAAGCGTCGAGCACAAAAACGCCAGCAATGAAAATGTTGCTCCTTAATTGAAAATATCCTGTCTAGACAATGGACGTTGGCTTTGAAGCCACTTGAAGCCTTTCAATAGCAAGTCAGAAGGGGGCAGTTCTTTAATTGGATACAGTGTTGCATCGGGCTCATTGATAAGCGTTATTCCAGAAACCTTTCTACCATCCAATTGAATGAGCATGTCACTACATTCAGCATTGTTTACACCTGTAAGTACACCCTTGCTGTCTTCCGTATAATAAACAGATTGACCGTTTCCGCTTACCTTGACGGATACCAGTTCGCCATCCACAAAAAATCCATCCATCCGTTTTCCACTGATTTGATTGAATCGAATACTGTCTTGCTGGGAACAGATGAAAGAAGCAGACTCCAACAACAATGATTCAGGACCGCTATTGGTTATGCGCACCTGAATATGTTCTGCCGTTACCTGGTTTGAATCACTCCACAAAACAGGAGCAACATGCATCCGCATGATAGAGTCAGGAGTGGTATAAGAAAGGGAGTCGCACACACCTTGAAGGTCGGATTTGAAAAACCTAACTCCTCTATAGGCAGTCCAAGAAGATATGCCTGCCAAAGAATCTTCCTTGGCAAACAGGGTATCCGCATGCAAAAACAAGGTGTCTGTAGTAAATGCGCGCATCAGCTCCGCATTGCCCGTAACATATGCCGTTCGCGTTTTGTCATCGCTGAATCCTTTATCGCCTGAAATCACCACAGACCTCGACGTATCAGCTATCATCACTCTTCCAAAGGCCTTTCCTACGCGCGTGTTATTGTCGAAATCAAGAGTATCACCACTCAAGGACCTGGTTCGTGAAACCACTCGGTTAGGTTTAAAGAACTTGGACTTCGACTGTTTTGTATCGTAGTAACCATTTTCGCAATAAATCCAGGTAGAGTCATTTCCTGTGGATACAATGCGTGTTGGACCGGTAAAAACCGCCGTGGATGTTTTAGTCAAATATGAGAGAGAGTCGGCAATCACCTTATACTTGGGATTCACCAATAAAACGGAGTCGGCAAAAAACACTTTGGATTCTTTGGCAAGGTAAAATCCTTTTTTGCTAGTCAGCGTGTTTTCATTATCCTTCAAGACTCCCCTATCCAGGTAAAATGCCTTATCGGCGGGCATATCATAGGTGAGTTTGCTTGAAGATAAATTCATTTTACGGTCTACCAAAGTCACCTTACCGGTGATGACTGCCAAACCGGAATTACCATCATAGCGTAGCGTATCCCCATTCAGCCTTAAAGTGTCACCTTGCACCACTCGCACTTTCCCGAACGCATCTAATGAATTTGATTCCTGATACAGGTACGCGCTATCACAATACATGAGCGCACCGCGGTGCTTAAAAGTCACGTTGCCTTTCAAAAGGGAAACACCTTTACCTATTGACTCGTCACCCTGGAAAACATCGGCATTCACAATTTCAATTTGAGAAGTACCATCTTGCGCAAATGCGGATGGCAATTGTAAAATTGAAATGGCGGTTGTTAGGAAAAATACGATTGGGTACCAGAGTCGCATGACTTATGGATTAAGGCCCATGGTCAGGCGAATTCAGGAATTCGCACCAATGTTTGCTTCCGATCTGGACCCACAGAAACAATTACGACAGGAACACCTAATTCAGATTCGATGAAGGAAATATAGGAAGTCAACTCTAGAGGCAAATCAGCCACATCGCTCACATCACCAACCGGCTGTTCCCAACCATTAAAGTCATGATAAACAGGTTGTACATGATTGTTCACGATATCGAATGGCATACGATCAATCTGTTGGCCTTGGTATATGTAATGGGTACAAACACGAACAGTGTCAAACCCACTTAGCACATCGGGCTTGGTCATGATCAAGCGAGTAACTCCATTCAGCATGATAGCATAACGTAGTGCTGGCAAGTCTAACCAACCGCAACGACGTGGGCGACCCGTTGTGGATCCGAATTCATTACCCGCCTTGCGCATACGTTCACCTGTTTCGTCATCGAGTTCGGTAGGGAAAGGACCGCTACCTACCCGTGTACAGTAGGCTTTGAATATGCCATATACTTCTCCAATGCGTGTAGGCGCCAAACCCAATCCGGTGCAGGTACCTGCGGTGATGGTGTTTGAGGATGTAACAAATGGATAAGAGCCGAAATCTATATCTAACAAGGAACCCTGTGCACCTTCAGCCAAAACAGATTTTCCTTGATCCAGGTATCCGTTGATCTCATATTCACTATCGATCAAGTTCAGACTACGGATCAATTCAATTCCTTCGACCCAGCCACGATCAAACTCTTGCAATGGCTTTTCAAACTCCAAATGCTTTAACAACTCATTATGCTTGAAAACCAAGGCATCATATCGACGTTGAAAATCGGGGTGTTCTATATCTCCAACACGCAAGCCATTACGACCGGTTTTATCCATGTAGGCGGGACCAATCCCCTTGAGTGTGGAACCGATTTTCGCCTTGCCTTTGCTCAATTCCGATGCGGCATCGAGCATGCGGTGAGTAGGAAGAATCAAATGCGCCTTACGGGAGATAAAGAGGTTTTTACGGATATCGACGCCCATGCTTACAAGAGAATCAATTTCCCTTTTCAGCACAACAGGGTCGATAACCACACCGTTGCCGATGATATTGATTTTAGTTGGATGGAATATCCCTGAGGGAATGGTGTGGAGCACATGCTTGATGCCTTCAAACTCCAAAGTATGACCGGCATTAGGACCTCCTTGGAAACGGGCGATGACATCATAGCGCGGAGCTAAAACATCAACCACCTTGCCTTTACCCTCGTCTCCCCATTGCAAACCCAACAAAACGTCAGCTTTCATAGTAAAATGTTTTGAGCAATCAGTTAGCAACCTTGCTGATGGCTTCTTCAGCCTCTGCAAGAGAATTATAAACCGAAAACACGCTGTTAAGTTTGGTGACCGAAAGTAATGAACTGATGTTGGATGATGCGTTGCATAAAACCGCTTCACCACCTGCTTTACGTGATTTGGTTAAAACCATCAACATCACATTAAGTCCGGTACTGTTCATGTAATTGAAATCTTTCAAATCGATGATGAATCGGTTGATATCATTGGAAATAAGATCGGCGAAGCGGTCCAATGTCTCGTTAGCTTGATTACGTTCAATTAGATTGCCTTTGAAGGTCAAGACACAGTGGTCTGCCTTTGTGGTGAAGTCGCAAGAAAATTCCATGTTTGAATTATTTGGATGTTGATTTAGATTTTTCAGTTTTTCGCATTCTGTTTTCCATGTGGTCACATCTACCGGTTTCGGCTAAACGGTTGCATTTCCCGAATAAGTTCAACGAATGGTTTGTCACTTTGAAATTGAGGATTTCACCCATCATGGATTGAATCTGCTGGATTCTAGGATCACAGAATTCCAACACATGTTCACAGTCGGAACAAATTAGATGGTCGTGTTGTTTGTAAGCATAAGATTTCTCGAACATCGCCAAGTTCTTTCCAAACTGGTGACGGGTGATAAGATCGCATGCCAGCAAATGATCGATCGTGTTGTATATAGTGGCCCTGCTGACACGATATTTTTTGTTTTTCATATGGATGTAAAGAGACTCCACGTCGAAATGATCATCCATCTTGTAAATTTCCGTGAGTATAGCGAAGCGTTCGGGTGTTTTGCGGAGTCCATTAGACTCTAAAAACTCCGTGAAAATTCGGGTAACGGCTGATATTGTGCTTTCCATGAACTAAAGAAACGCCAAGTTACGATTTCTAGTCTATGCGTGAAACACTCAAAATACCATTCACCTGGCGCAGCTTGGCCATAAGTCTCGTAAGGTGTTCAGTGTCACGAACAAACAGCATGATAGTACCTTGAAACAAACCTTCATTTGAGTCGATACTGATGGACCGCATGTTCACTTTCAGCTCGTTGGATATAACACGGGTGATGTTATTCACCACGCCAACCTCATCCACTCCGTTTATCATGATACCCGCCAGGAAAGCAAGATCTTGCTTTTCGGTCCAACGGGCCTTCACGATACGATAACCATGCTTAGACATCAAATTGATGGCGTTGGGGCAATTGGTGCGATGAATTTTGATACCCTCATCAACCGTAATGAAACCGAATACATCATCGCCCGAAATCGGATTGCAACAAGTGGCAAGTTTGTAATCAATACGACCCAAGTCCTCTCCAATAACCAAGGAGTCGGCACTACCCCTTACGTTGCGAACCATATCCTCGAATGAAGGGGTTTCGCTTTTCACAACTGGGCGGGGAATTGGCCTTCCATCCTCACCAAAATAATCCGACAAGCTGGAAATGTCCAAGGCCTCAGTGGCTATGCGGTAAAAGAATTCTGTTGGGTTTGGCACCTTATAAAACAGCAGCAGATCGTTAATACTGAAGGATGAATGATCCACCTTCAGGTTACGTATTTTACGCTCGAAACGCTCCTTGCCATCCTCGGCTAATAAACGTTTATGTTCTCGTAGAACTGTTTTGATTTTGGACTTCGCCTTGGCGGTCACTACCATGGAAAGCCATTCTTCCTTTGGCTGCTGTTTGGTTGAGGTGAGGATCTCCACCTGGTCGCCACTATTTAGTTTGTGACTGATGGGGACGAGTTTGTGATTGATCTTGGCACCAATGCACCGACTACCCACATCGGTGTGGATATCGAATGCAAAGTCCAATGCAGTGCTACCCGACGGCATAGTTTTCAATTCCCCTTTGGGAGTGAAAATGAAAATCTCGTCGGCAAAAAGGTTCAACTTAAAATCATCGATGAAATCAATTGCGCTGCTTTCAGGGTGCTCCAACAGTTCACGGATTTTCCCCAACCATTCATCTAAAGCATTTTCCACATCGGAGGTTTTGTATTTCCAATGGGCGGCATAACCCTTTTCGGCAATCTCGTCCATTCGCTCCGACCTGATTTGAACCTCCACCCACTTGCCGCTGGCGCTCATAACCGTTGTGTGTAACGATTCGTAACCGTTAGCCTTGGGAGTAGAAATCCAATCGCGCAACCTATCGGGATTCGGAACAAAGAAATCGGTCACAATGGAGTATGCGCGCCAACAGTCTGCTTTTTCCGATTCAGTGGGTGAGTCGAGAATAATTCGAACAGCAAAAAGGTCATAGATTTCTTCGAAGGGAACCTGCTGTTTTTTCATCTTACTCCAAATGGAGTTGATGGATTTTGGTCGGCCTTTTATCTGTGCCTTGAAACCTTGCCTTTCAAATTCATCCTTTAACGGTTTAATGAAATCAGATATGAAACGGTCGCGGTCTTTTTTGGTTTGTTGAAGCTTCCGAGCGATGGATTTATAGACCTCCGGCTCGGTATATTTCAGGGCCAAGTCATCCAATTCCGTTTTGATGGCATACAAACCCAATCGATGCGCCAAGGGGGCATATAAGTAAGCCGTTTCGGATGCGATTTTCAGCTGTTTTTCTTTCGAAAGCGAGTTCAGTGTACGCATATTGTGCAACCGGTCGGCCAACTTGATCAAAATGACACGCACATCATCCGACAACGTAAGCAGCATCTTCCTGAAATTCTCTGCCTGAAGTGAGCTGGTGTGATCAAAAACTCCTGAAATCTTTGTCAGACCGTCAACGATCTTCTCCACCTTCGGACCGAACAGTCCACGCATATCCTCCAGAGTCAGGTGGGTATCCTCAACAACATCGTGCAGTAATGCACAAACAACTGCCGTTGCACCCAAACCAATTTCTTCGGCTACAATTTGGGCAACTGCCATAGGATGGTAGATGTAAGGCTCACCGGAGCGACGACGCATCTCCTTATGGGCTTCCAAAGCTGTGTTGAAAGCCAAGCGAATCATCTTGCGGTCACCTTTTTCGATGTTACCACGACAAGCCCTGAGAAGCGATTTGTATCGCTTCAAGATTTCCTTGTTTTCCGCCGCCTGATCGATGACAGGGGCGGGACCTTTGATCTCCTCCTGCAAAATATTGAAAGTCTTACCTTCCAAAGATAAGGATCAAGAACAAGGGCAAAAAGCGGTTTTTACTATCTTTTTTTACGAGCGAGTATTGAAAAGTCGCTATCCATCTTACGCATTGTATTGGAAAGCCTACCTAACTCAGCGATTTCCATTTCAACTACGTCGTTTTCCTGAAGCCATTGTGGCTTGAAGTTCTTCGGATCGTTGAGCATTCCCGTACCATTAAGCTCCAAAAAGCAACCTGTACCTACCGTTCCTGAGCCAATCACATCGCCAGGGTATATATATGAACCGTATGCTGCTCTTTCAATGATTTCCTCAAATGTCCAATCCATAGAAGCAGTGTTTCCATCGGAAACCTGCACCCCATTAACCCAACATTTCATGGAAAGATTGTAGTTATTGCCTGTATGTCCAAGCTTGGGATCTACGCGATAGGGCTCCAGCTCGTCTGGAGTTACCAAGATAGGCCCCAAAGCAGTTGCGAAATCTTTACCCTTTGCAGGTCCTAGATTCAGCTTCATTTCCTCCATTTGCAGTGTACGAGCACTGATGTCATTCATAATCATGAATCCGGCGATGTACTCAGAAGCATCTTCGGCCTTGATGTTGATGCCTTTCTTACCGATTACACATGCCCATTCAAGCTCAAAATCGAGTTTATCAAAATGGTCGGGCATGCAATGAACATCCCCAGGACCAACCACGGAACGATGATTATTAAAGTAGAAAACCGGATACTCGTCAAATTCGGCAATCATCTCCACCCCTCTATTACGACGGGCAGCCTCCACATGCTGCCTGAAAGCGTAGCCATCACGAAGCGAAGCCGGACGGGAAACAGGTGCAAGCACATGGGTTTTTTCCATTTCATACGACTTCGTCCCCATCTTACCATCCTTGATCAGTTGATCGATTTCTCGAGCAACAGCCATCACATGAGGACCTGCTTTCAGGAACTCCTTCATGGTTTCTGGCATTTTCAAGGATGTTTTTACTGATGCGGCCAATTTCAGGTTATAGACCCTGTTATTGATAACCAGCCCCAATTGTTCTTTACCGAATTCTAAGTAGTTAACGAGTTTCATCCCTATTAGCTTAAGCGCGTAGGCTGAAAGCATGAATGCCTCAACCATCCGACGCTTCAAATATACGACAAAAGAGTTGATGACAGATTCTGACAAAATGAAATTACAATCATCGTTTGAAATGATTCTGACTGATATCATGTTTTAGGGAAACGATTTTATTAAATTCGCCTTTGCAAAATCTCCTTTTATGCCTCAATATCATACACTTGGACAAATTCCACCCAAAAGACACACCCAGTTCCGAAAGCCGGATGGCACGCTTTATTCCGAAGAACTTTTCTCCACCCATGGCTTCTCAAATGTCTATTCTTTGATCTACCATGCGCATCCTCCCACCATAGTTAAAGAGCTTGGGGAAACATTTTCAAGAGAACCCAAAATTGCCCACCAGCGTTCGCTGAAAGCCTATAGCTTATTGGGCTTCAATGTTCAGCCAGAGGATGATTTTATCATGAGCAAAAAATGCGTTTTGGTGAACAATGATCTGCAAATTTCATTGGCAGCTCCTAAAAAATCAATTACCGAATACTTCTTGAAAAACGCTGATGCCGATGAGATGATATTCGTACATGAAGGAAGCGGAATCTTGCACACCTTATACGGCAGTATTCCATTTTCGTATGGCGACTATGTCATGATTCCTCGAGGCACTATTTTCCAGTTGGAGTTTAACGATTCCAACAATCGACTGCTGATTGTTGAGTCATTCAGTCCGATTGAAATCCCAAAGCGATACAGGAACGAATATGGGCAATTGGAAGAACATGCCCCATACTGTGAGCGCGATATCCGCAAGCCGTCTAATTTGAGGACTTTTGATGAAAAAGGCGACTTCAAAGTGTTGATCAAAAAGCAGGGTATTGTTTACACCTATATATATGGGACACACCCTTTTGATGCTATCGGATGGGATGGGAACCATTATCCATGGGCGTTTTCAATTCATGATTTTGAACCAATTACAGGCAGGGTGCATCAACCACCTCCTGTTCACCAAACTTTTGAAGCTCATAATTTTGTTGTTTGCTCCTTTGTACCAAGACTTTATGACTACCATCCGCTAGCCATACCAGCCCCTTACAACCACAGTAACATTGACTCGGATGAAGTCCTTTATTATGTGGATGGCGATTTCATGAGCCGAAACAATGTCAAAAAAGGACAAATCACCTTGCACCCCGGTGGCATACCGCATGGACCTCATCCAGGCACCGTGGAGAAATCTATTGGCGCCAAGGAAACCAAAGAGCTCGCAGTTATGATCGACACATTTAGACCGCTTTGGTTGACCGAAGAAGCCGTTGCGATTTCCGATGACAGTTACTACAAATCATGGATGCATTGACAACTTGAGGTAGGTTGTGAGTGGTGGGTTCAGCCCTAAAATAACCTGACCGATTTGAGAGTTTTAAATTCCCATCTCTTTAAAGAATAGAGATCTATTTGTTGATGCTGAAATAGAACGCGGATTGAGCGGATTTTTTGGATCTAAGCGGATTTGTTTTTCGCTGTATTTGGGTTTGATTTTTACTTGACGCGGAAATAGAACGCGGATTAAGTGGATTTTGTGGATCTACGCGGACTTTCTCGATTACCCCAAGTCGACTTCCGCAAACCGGCACTGCCAAAGGTACTGCTACTAGTTTCGGTGCTGTTACTGGTCCTGCTACTGCCTTCCGCTGTCGCCGACCGCATCCCGCTGTTAATAGGTGTTTACCTTCGGTGTTTGGAAGGCAAATAAAATGTGCATACTTTTAACCATTCACACAAAATCAAACAATTATCAGCCTATGAAGTCCAAATCACTCATTTACAGCCTACTATTGTTTCTATTGGCATCCCTTCAAATAAATGCCCAAACAGTCGTATTCAATGAGGATTTTGAAAATCCACCCGGAAATGTGAATTCGTCAGGTTCACCTGGATGGTTTATCAACAACCGATTATTTGTAAGCGGCACAAACAGCGACAGCTCTTCGATTTCTTCAGGGTCAACGTCGTACCTTACAACTGGTTCCATGAACTTAAACGGCCTGTTTTTCGTGACCTTAAGTTTCAAATCCATCTGCAAGGCCGAATTTTTTGACGGAGGCACCTTAGAATATTCTATTGATGGTGGCAACACATGGATTCAATTCATCGACAACAACCCAAATACCGGCACTAATAACTGCACCTACCTTGGGACTGGACTGTTTGAAACCCAAAGCAGTAAATTCCAAGAAGCCAGTTATGCGGCCTGGCAACCGGGCACTACTACTGTTCCCGTTTCTAGTTGGTGGCAAACCGAAACCTTCGATATTTCCGTTGTAGGAAACGAAGCTGATGTACGTATTAGATTCACCCTCGCAGATGGCAACAACAATGGCTCGGGAGGTCGTAATGGTTGGTTTGTTGATGACGTGCAAGTGGTGGCCGCCGCATGTGAATTGGTGGCTCCTACCCTAACTCAAGCAGCTCCTATTTATCCTGCCAATGTTTACAACCTCGGACCATACACGATCAACGTAGATGCCTTTGATCAATCAGGATTAAACAGCGTAACACTTTTTTACACTGTTAACGGTGGTGCTCCAACTAACCTAGCGATGTCGCTTACTTCTGGTACGATATATACCGCAAACATACCCGCCGTTCAGGCTGGTGATGTTGTTTGTTATTACGTCGAAGCCATCGACGCAAGTGGTTGCAACAACACAACTTATTTGCCTGGCCCTACATCTTCCAGTACTACTTGCTTCACAGCCCAGGCGGGTGTCACATTCCCGTATTGCGACAACTTCGATGTAGCCGGTATACCTTGGACGGCTCAAGCCACTACAGGTACAACCTGGCAGCTAGGTGTGCCAGCGTTCGGAGCTACATCCGGTGCTAATTCCGCACCAAACGCTTGGGATATCAATTTGAATTCCACTTACACCAACAACGCAAATACTTGGTTACGGTCCCCCGAGTTCAGTTTTACGGTTGGAGCCGGAGCAACCTTGGAATTTTGGCAAAACAGAAATGTGGAGAATGCCTGGGATGGCTTTCGAATAGAATGGGCAACCAATCTAGCAGGACCTTGGAACGTTCTTGGAAACGCCGGCGCATGTGCGGGCTGTGTAAATTGGTACAACAACGCAGCGATTATTTCCAGTGGTCAGCCGGGTTGGACAGGGAACTCGGGCGGCTGGATAAAATCTGAAATCGAATTGGATGCCCAATTCAACAACCAACCTCAGGTATGGTTCCGTTTCGTTTTCACTTCGGACGGCTCTGTAACACTTGACGGTGTATCCATCGACGACTTTTGCATCACACTTCCACAAGCCAATGACGTAGGTGTGATTTCATACACACTGCCTGGAGCATCATCGCCTGCCGGCGGATGCACTGATGTGGTGGTGACCGTTCAGAATTTTGGTGCCAATACCCAAACGAATTTCCCTGTCTCCTATTCAATCAACGGAGGCGCTCCTATTACAGGAAATTACTCAGGCAGTTTGACTCCCGGTGCCACTGCCACAGTTACATTACCATGCTTTACAGTACCAACTGGAGGATTCAGCATTTGCACATACACGGGCTTATCAACAGATGGAAACAACACCAACGACACGCTATGCATTCAATCTGTCGGGATACCGGTGATTCCTGTTTCATACAGCCAACAATTTTTTGACAACTTCAACAGTGTCAACATTGGTTGGTCTGCTACCAACAACGGTAATGCAAACACCAATTGGCAATTAGGAACCCCGGCTTTCGGCGGCACCAATAGCGCCTACTC